>NZ_JARVRT010000044.1:0-26274 GCF_030209605.1 Luteibacter sp. ME-Dv--P-043b | reverse complement strand
GCCGCAGGCGTGGCCCCGAGGGGGCTACCCGCCGGCTCTTGCTCCAAGGCGCCAAGGCTCCAAGCCCCAACGCGATGCCGAAGGCGAGCCCACCCATCCCAAAGCCTAGCCTAAAGTCTCCCAACCACCTGCCGATACGAAAGCTAACGCCCTATCTCACGAGACGGGTGTCAGCCTTTCCCTATCGACAGGTAACACCACCCATGAAGAAGATCGCCATCGCCGTCGCGCTGTTCGTCGCCGCCCCGCTGTCCGCCCATGCCGCCTGCGCCGCCAAGGACTTCGCCGTCGAAGGTTTCGGCGTGAAGCTCCAGCAGGGTTCGGGCCAGCCGCGTTTCAGCATGAAGGGCAACCTGGTCAACAAGTGCACCGAAGCCGCTGCCGCGCAGATCCGCATCGATGCCAAGGACGCGTCGGGCAAGGTCGTCGCGAGCAAGCAGGGCTGGCCGGCGGGTACGTCCAACATCGAACCGGGCAAGAGCGTCGACTTCGACCTCGGCCGCCTATTCCGTTATTCCCCGGACATGACCGATTACACGGTCGTCGTTTCGGACGTCAAAGCCTGGTAATGGCGCAGGGCCCGGCGCTGCCGGGCCCTCGTTCAGAGCGGTAGCCAGGCGACGCGCTCGCCCGCCGCAAAGGGCTCGGCCCGCGCAGGAAGCCATACCAGCGCCTGCGCGGTGGCCATGTTGCTGAGCATGTGCGACTCCTGCCGCGGCAGTAACGCCAGCGAGACCATGCCGCTGCTCATGTCCAGTCGCATGCGCACGAGACGGTCGCGCTCGTCGTCGGCATCGACGGCCATGGCCAGCAGGCCCTGGCACCACGCCGGTTGTTCGGATGTCTCACCTTCCAGCCTCGCCAGCACCGCGCGTGCGTGAACGGTAAGGCACACCAGCACGGCCGCGGGATTGCCCGGCATACCCAGCAGGGCCTTTCCCTCGCGCATGCCGAACCAGAGCGGCTTGCCCGGTTTCTGCGCCACTTTCCAGAACACCTTGCGCACGCCCAGGCGTTCGGCCACGGCCGGAACGAAATCGCGATCGCCCACCGACACACCGCCGCTGGTCACCACCAGGTCGGCACTGTCCAGCGCGGCGCTCATCGCTTCTTCCAGCGCCGCTTCATCGTCGCGGACATACGCCACCACCGGCTCACCGTAGCCCTGCTCGACGAACCAGGCACGAAGCAGCGGCCCGTTGGCGTCGTAGACCAGCCCGGGCGCCAGCGGCTCGCCGGCGCGTACCACTTCATCGCCGGTGACCAAGACCACCACGCGCGGACGTCGGTAGACCTCCACCTCGGTGATCCCGGCCATCGCCAGTGCGGCGACAAGACCGGCCGTCACGCGCTGGCCGGCGGCGGCGATGATCGTGCCGGCGACCAGTTCCTCGCCTTCGAAACGGATTGCCTCGCCGACGACCACGGCGGCGGTCAGCGCGATGCCAGCCCCGGTGCGCTCGACGATCTCCTGGCGGGCGACGGCATCGGCGCCAGCGGGCAGCACGCCGCCGGTGAGGATACGCACCGCCTGCCCTGGCCCGACCACGACGTCGGCCGGATCGCCGGCAGCGGATGTACCGATGAGCGCACGCTCGTTGCGCCCATCGCCGACACGCAACGCATAGCCGTCGACGGCACTCTGGGTGAAACGCGGCAGCGAGACCAGGGCGGCCACGGGCTCAGACAGCACCGACCCCAACGCCAGTTCCAGGGCCATCCGCTGCGTCGGCAAGGGGCCGACGTGCTGCCGGTAATGCGCGAAGGTTTCCGCCAGCGGCAGGAGCGCCATCAGTTGGCCTCCCCGTAGCCGCCGGGGTGCTTGCCTCCCGCACGCCCCGTTTCCAGCAGGTGCACGATGCCTGGCAACGTGGCCGCCAGCGACTCGCTGGCGCCGCCCCGGCTACCCGGGAAGGTGAGCACCAGCGTGTCGCCGATGTAGCCGGCCACGCCCCGCGAGAGCATCGCGTAGGGCATGCGCTGCTGGCCGAAGGCGCGCGCGGTTTCCATGATGCCGGGGATATCCACATCCAGCATGGGCCTGATGGTGTCCACGGTGATGTCGCGGGGCCCCAGACCGGTGCCACCCACCGTTATGACCAGCGAGGTGCCCTCATCGACCAGGGCGCGCACGCGATCGCGCAGGGTCGTCGCGTCGTCGCCGATCACGGTGTAGGCCACGGGAGCGAAATGGGCATCGATCAGCGCATCGCGGACGAAGACGCCGGCCGTATCGGGTTTGGCGCCACGGGCCACGGTGTCGGACAGCACCACCACCGCGGCCGTGCGCGGCGACGCCAGTGCGCGACGGTAGTGCGATTTTCCGCCGACCTTGCGCTCGAGGCGGCAATCCTGGATGTGCAGCTCGTCGGGCTCCGCGTACGGCTTGAGCATGTCGTAGATCGTGAGCGCGGCCAGGCTGGCCGCGGTCAGCGCTTCCATCTCCACGCCGGTTGGGCCGATGGTCTGCACCTCGGCGACGATGCGCACGCTGGTCGCGGCCAGTTCGTAGGTGACGTCGGCCCGGTGGATGGGCAGCGGGTGGCACAACGGAATCAGTTCGTCGGTCCGCTTGGCGGCAAGGATGCCGGCAACGCGCGCCGTCTTCAGCGGGTCGCCTTTTTCGGTCTCGCCGCTGCGCAGCAGATCGATGCAGGCCGCTGGCGCATGCAGCGTGGCGGTGGCACGCGCGATCCGCAGGGAATCGGGTTTCTGGCTGACGTCTTTCATCCGTGGCTCGCATGCGGAGGGTGGTGGTGGTGCGCGTGGGGCGCTGGCTGGTCGTCCAGGTCGTCACGGATGCAGCAGCCCTCCACGAACGCGCTGGTACCGTCCGTGTAGAACTCTTCCTTCCAGATGGGCGCACCGTGCTTCACCGCATCCACCGCATAGCGGCATGCGTCGAAAGCCTCGGCACGATGCGGCGCGCGCACCACACAGACAATGGCGATATCCCCGATCGACAGATCACCCAGGCGATGGACAATGCGCACGTAAGGCACGCCGTAGCGCTCGCGCGTGGCCTGCTCCACGTCGCGGATCACCTTCTCGGCAAGCGGCTCGTGGGCGGTATAGGCAAGGTGGCGCACCGAGCGCCCTTCGTGGTGGTCGCGCACGGTGCCGACGAACAGGGCCAGGCCACCGCATTCGGGATGCGCATGAAGTTCGAGCAACGGGTCCACCGCGACGGCGGCGTGGGCAAGCACGGCATGGGTCATGGATCAGCCTCCGGCCACGGGCGGCAACAAGGCGATGCGGCCGTCGGCCGGCAACGCGTCCGCGCGGCGCACGATGGTGTCGCCGGACACGCAGGCGCAGCGCTCGAGCGACGCGGCCAGTGCCGGCTGCGCAACGGCGAGCCGCGCGACGGCGTCACCCACGGTGACTACCGTGTCATCGACCTCCACGGTGCATTCGTGTCGGCCGGCCAACCGCTCCAGGTTGGCGAAGAGTTCGAAAACGATCGATGTCATGGCAGATCCGTAGGAAAGCGCTCACCCACCCATGGCGTGCATGGTCAGCGGCCGGTCGACGGGACCGGGACGCGACGCGTAACCGGCATCCTTGAGCCAGACCGCGCGCCGGACCTGCTCGGCAAGCACGTCGTCGGCAATGCCCTCGCGCATGCGCGTGCCCAGCGGGGTGCCCAGCGGCGAGAACAGGCAGGTGAACAATTCGCCCGTGGCCGTCAGCCGCAGGCGGTCGCAGGTGGAACAGAAGGGATTGGAAACGGTGGAGATGACGCCCAGCGAATAACGCCCGTCCACGAGGTAAGGCGTGGACGGATCGTTGCCGCGTGGGAGGTCGTCGACGCGGTGCGTCGCACGGATGGCCGCCAGCATCTCGGCCTCCGATACCACGGCATCGCGCTTCCATTGTCCGGGCGCGTCGAGCGGCATGTATTCGATGTAGCGCAGCGGGATGTCGCGGGCCATGGCCCATTCCAACAGCGGCACCACGTCTTTCTCGTTGTCGCCGCGGATCACCACCGCGTTGAGCTTGATGCGGGCACCGGCATCGACCAGCGCGGCGATGCCATCGAGCACCGGGGCGATCTCACGCCGGGTCAGCCGGCGAAACGTATGCGGATCGACCGCGTCGAGACTGACGTTGAAGTCGTCGATACCCGCCGCCACCAACTCGGCCGCACGCGGGGCGATGCGCGAGGCGTTGGTAGTCATCGACAGGCGGCGCAGGCCCCGCTCGCGCAGGGCGTTTATATCGCGCACGCATTCGAGCAGGTCGCGACGCAGCAGGGGCTCGCCACCGGTCAGGCGGATCTGGTCGATGCCGCTGTCCACGAACAGGCCGGCCAGGCGCGCCACTTCCTCGCGCGCAAGCAGGGTGCTCCGGGGAAGCCAGTCCGGATGCTCGGGCATGCAATACGTACAGCGGAAATTGCAGCGGTCGGTGAGCGATATCCGCAGCTTGCGCTTGGTACGGCCGTGACGGTCGATGAGTGGGGACATGTCGCCTCAGGAAACCACGTTGCGCGTGGGCGGGATGTGTCCAAATCCCGCCCGGCCTTCACATGCCATCGTGCCAGACTTCATCCATGAACGCCTCGAATCCCCCGTCCCTGCCTGCCTGGCCCGACTGGCCGGAATACGCCCTCGTCGACGACCTGCTGCCCGCCCTCGACCAGTACGCGCAGGCAGGCCGCGTGGCCCTGGCTACGCTGGTGGACGTGGCCGGCCCCTCGCCACGGCCGCTGTATAGCGAGATGGCGATCGCCGCCGACGGCCGTGTGGCGGGTTACGTCTCCGGCGGCTGCGTGGAAGCCGCCGTCGCCCAGGAGGCCCTGGCCGCCCTTGCCGAGGGCCGGCCGCGCCTTCTGGACTACGGCGTGGGCAGCCCCGTGCTGGATATCCAGCTCACGTGCGGCGGGCGCATCGGCATCTTCGTCCGCGAACTGCGCCAGCCCTCCCGGTACGTGGACGCCCTGTCCGCCGCCCGGCGCGAGCGCCGCACGGTGACCGTGCTGACCGACCGTACCACCGGCGACTGGACGATCGTCGACGGCATGGCGGATCCCGATGACGACCGCTACGCGGACGTGCGCCTGCCGCCGCTGCGCCTGGTCACCGTCGGGGGCGACCCGGTCACCCTCGCGGTAGCGCGACTGGCCCCGGCGATGGGCGTGGAAGTGGTGCTGCTGCGACCCCACGGCCCAACCGAGCCGCCCCCGGGCGTGACCCTGGCGGCCTACGACCCGCGCGCGCTGGGCGTGGCGCTGGACGCGCTGCGGGTGGACGAGCGCACTGCGATCTATGCGCTCAGCCACGATGCCGAGATGGATCACGCGGTGGCCTCACATGCGTTGCGCTCGCCCGCCTTTGCCGTCGGTGTCCTCGGCAGCCGCAACAAGATCGGCGCGCGCGTGGACCGCTTGCGCGACGACGGCGTGGACGACGCGGCGCTGGATCGCCTGCACCTTCCGGCGGGCCTGCCCATCGGCGCGCAGACACCGCACGGGATCGCCCTGTCCATTCTCGCGCAGGTCTGCCAGCGCGATCGCGCGCGGCACCTGTGACCGGCCGCCACGATGCCGTGATCCTGGCCGCCGGCGGCAGCCGCCGACTGGGACGGCCCAAGCAGTTGCTGACGCGGGACGGCGAAACCCTGGTGGGTCGCGTCTCGCGGCTCGTCGCATCCACGCAGCCAGGCAAGACCATCGCCATCGTCGGTGCGTACGCAGAGCACCTGTGCGGCCGCTTGAACGGTGCGCTGCCGGTATTCAATCCGGACTGGGCGACGGGCATGGCGTCGTCGTTGCACCTCGCCGCCGATGCGCTCGCCGGCCGCGATGGCCCCGTGCTGGTCGTCGTCGTGGACCAGCTGGCGCTGGACGAGGTACACCTGGAACGGCTACTGCGTGAGCACGACGGCACGCAGGACACGGTCACGGCGTATGGCGATGCCGCGGGCGTGCCGGCCGTCTTGCGTGCCAGGACGCTCGCGCGTGCCGTCACCCTGCAAGGCGACAGTGGTTTTCGCGCGCTCTGGACCGGGCATGATGTCCATCGCGTGCGCAACGACGCGCTGGCCCGGGACCTGGACACGGAAGACGACGTGGCCCGTGCGGTAGCCGCCGGTCTGCTGGACCGGCCGTGATCCGCTCGATGTAAAAACCAAGGCACGCAGGCGGCACGCTTCCACCCCGCCTCTTTCACGTACCTCCCTTTAAAACCGTGGTTCACCCAGGCAGCGGCGCATCTCGTCGCCCACCCACGGAGAACGGCATGCAGCCGACGACACCCCCAAGCGTATCCACCCGCCTGCGCATCAATGGCGCGGAGCACGTCCTCGACATCGATCCCCGCGTCACGCTGCTGGACGCGCTGCGCGAGCACCTGGGCCTGACCGGCTCGAAGAAGGGCTGCGACCACGGCCAGTGCGGCGCATGCACCGTGCTGGTCGAAGGCCGCCGGATCAACGCCTGCCTTACCCTCGCCGTGATGCACGACGGCGAGTCGATCACCACGGTCGAAGGCCTGGCCAGCGGCGCGACGCTGAGCCCCCTGCAGGCGGCCTTTGTCGAGCACGACGGCTTCCAGTGCGGCTACTGCACCCCGGGCCAGCTCTGCTCCGCCACCGGCATGCTGGACGAAGTGCGCGCCGGCTGGGCCAGCGCCGTCACCGCCGATGTGGCCAGCCGGCCCACGCTGACCGACGACGAGATACGCGAGCGCATGAGCGGCAACCTCTGCCGCTGCAGCGCCTACCCCAACATCGTCGCCGCCATCGCTGACGCCGCGGAGGCCGACGCATGAAGCCCTTCACCTACGAGCGCGCCACCAGCCCCGCCGCGGCGGCGGATGCGGCCGGTGCGCAGCGGCACACGCGCTTCATCGCGGGCGGCACCAACCTGCTCGATCTCATGAAGCTGGGCATCGAAACCCCGGATCACCTGGTCGACATCAACCGGCTGGACCTTGCCGGCATCGAGGACACCGCGGACGGCGGGTTGCGCATCGGTGCCCTCGTGCGCAACAGCGACCTGGCCGCGGACGCACGCGTGCGCGAACGCTATCCGGTGCTTGCCAGCGCCCTGCTGGCCGGTGCGTCGGGCCAGTTGCGCAACAAGGCGACCACCGGCGGCAACCTGGTCCAGCGCACGCGCTGCTACTACTTCTACGACACGGCCATGCCGTGCAACAAGCGCGAGCCCGGCAGCGGTTGCGCGGCCATCGGCGGCTACAACCGCATCCATGCCATCGTCGGCACCAGCGAGGCGTGCATCGCCACGCACCCTTCCGACATGGCGGTAGCCATGCGGGTGCTCGATGCCGTGATCCATACCATATCGGCACAGGGCGAATCGCGGGACATTCCTATCGGCGACTTCTACACGCTTCCGGGCGACACCCCGCATATCGAGAACGTGCTGCAGGAGGGCGAGCTGATCACGCACGTGACCTTGCCGCCCGCGCCGACTGGGCGGCAGCTCTATCGCAAGGTGCGCGACCGTGCCTCGTACGCGTTCGCGCTGGTATCCATCGCCGCCATCGTCGATGTCGACGACAGCGGACTGGCCTCGGCCCGGGTGGCGTTCGGCGGAGTGGCTCATCGCCCATGGCGGGACGATGCCTGGGAAGCCTCCGCACGTGGGACGGGCACCGACGAGACGGCGCTGCGCGCCCTCGCCGAAAAAGCGCTGCCTGACGCCCATGGCCATGGCAGCAACGATTTCAAGGTACCGCTTGTCCGGCGCACGCTGGGCGCCGTTCTTGTCGAAGCCAGCGGGAGGACCGCCGCATGACGATTCGCATGGATCACACCGTCGGCACCACGCCGCTGGACGATCGTCCGGAGGGCTTCACCGGCAAGCCGATCGACCGGGTGGACGGTCCCCTGAAGGTGCGCGGCGAAGCCCGCTATGCCGCCGAGCATGGCGGCATCGGCGAGGTTGCGTATGCCTTCCCCGTGCTGGCCACCATCGCCGTGGGGCGTGTGGCGCATCTGGACACGGCAGCCGCCAGGCAGGCGCCGGGCGTGATCGAGGTGCTGACCGCGGACAACGTGCCGGAGCAGGACACCTCGTCCGACGACGCGTTGCCACAGCTCGACGGCGATGCGGTCAAGCATTACGGGCAGCCCATTGCCCTGGTGATCGCCGAGACCTACGAGCAGGCGCGACATGCCGCATCGCTGGTCGAGGCCGACTACGAGGCGAAGCCGGGCCGCTTCGAACTGGCCGCCGAGAAGGACAAGGCGCGCAAGCCCGAGGACCTGTCGTTCGCCAAGGCCGATACCGGCAAGGGCGACTTCGAGGCGGCCTATGCGTCGGCCGCGCACACGCTGGACGTGACCTACACCACGCCCTTCCAGTTTCATGCCGCCATGGAGCCGCATGCCACGGTGGCGCAGTGGGACGACGGCAAGTTGACCGTGGAAACCTCCAACCAGATGCCCACCCCGGGGCGCAAGGTGCTGGCTGCGACGTTCGGCGTGCCGCCGGAGAAAGTGCGGCTGCTGTCGGCCTATATCGGCGGCGGCTTCGGCAGCAAGCTGGACGTTCAGCCGGATGCCGTGCTGGCAGCGCTGGCGGCGAAGGCCACGGGACGCAAGGTGAAACTCGCGCTGACCCGCCAGCAGCTGTTCCACGTGGTGGGCCACCGCACCAACACCATCCAGCGCGTGCGCCTGGGCACCGACGACCAGGGGCGGATCCTCGCCGAGGCCCACGAAGCGTGGTCGGGTAACGAGCCCGGCAACGACGAGTTCGAGCCGACGGTGCTCGGTACCCGCTCGCGCTACGCCGGCGAGAACCGGCTGAACACGCATCGGCACACCGACCTGGACCTGCCGCCGGCGATCTCCATGCGCGCGCCCGGCGAGGCGGTCGGCCTGCTGGCGCTGGAAGGTGCCATGGACGAACTGGCTATCCAGCTGGACATCGACCCGATCGAACTGCGCGTACGCAACGAGCCGACGGTTGATCCCGAACTGGACGTACCGTTTTCCTCGCGGCAGGTTGTGGAATGCATGCACGACGGGGCACGTCGCTTCGGCTGGGACAAGCGCATCGCCAAACCGGGACAGGTCCGCGACGGGCGCTGGCTGGTCGGTATCGGTATGTCGTCCGGCATACGCGGCAACATGCTGCAGGCGTCCAAGGCACACGTGCGCCTGGATGCGGAAGGGCGACTGACGGCGCGCATGGCCATGACGGACATCGGTACCGGCTCGTACACCGTGTTCACGCAGATCGCCGCGGACCTGCTCGGCCTGCCGCTGGACCGGGTGACGATCCTGCTGGGCGACTCCGATTTTCCCGATACGCCTGGCTCGGGTGGGTCGTTCGGGGCCGCCAGCGCCGGCTCGGGGCTTTACGATGCCTGCATGCATCTGCGCGACAAGCTGGCCCACTCCGCAGGCATCGACCCCACCCAGGCCCGCTTCGAGGATGGCCACGTGTCCGGTGGTGACAAGCGGGTCGGGTATGCCGCCCTGGCCGGGCAGCACGGTGTCGAGGCCGAGGGCGGCATCGAGCCGGGCAGCAACAACACCGACTACAACCAGAACTCATATGGCGCGTTCTTCGCGGAGGTCGGCGTCGACGTGGACACCGGCGAGGTACGGCTGAGGCGCATGCTGGGTGTCTTCGCGGCCGGCCGCATCCTGAACGCGAAAACGGCCAGGTCGCAGGCACTCGGCGGCATGATCTTCGGTGTCGGCTCCGCCCTTTCGGAGGAGATCGTGATGGACCCGCGCTACGGCGCGTTCGTCAACCACGACTTCGCCGAGTACCACGTGCCGGTCAATGCGGACATCGGGCCGATGGAAGCGGTCTTCCTCAGCGAACTCGACGACAAGGCCAACCCGCTGAAGATCAAGGGACTGGGCGAGGTGGGTATATCCGGGGCCGGCGCCTGCATCGCCAATGCGGTTTACAACGCGTGCGGCGTGCGGATTCGCGACTATCCGATCACGCTGGACAAGGTGCTTGCGGGTATGTCCTGAGCCCTTGCCTGCGCCGCGCTCACGCGCGGTGCAGGCAGCGCGGCGGCGGTTATTCCGCATTGCATCACACGGGACCGTAAAAAAAGGGCTCGAAATGCAAAAAAACTGCCCGAACCCTATTTTCAGCGGGCGAAAGCAACGCTAGAGTGAGTCGCCCGCTGGGCACCGGCCGGAAAGGCCGCCTCATTCGATTCAAGTGACAAGGATAACCATGGCCACGACCAAAAAAACGGCGGCGAAGAAGGCTGCCAAGGCTCCCGCCAAGGGCGCCGTGAAGGCTGCAAAGGCCCCGGCCGCGCTCAAGCCGATCAAGGATGCGTTCTCGAAGTCCACGCTCGTCTCGCACATCGTCGAGCAGAGCGGCGTCGACAGCAAGAGCGTCAAGGCCGTCATGGCCTCGCTCGAGAGCGCCATCAGCGCCTCGATCCACAAGAAGGGCGCCGGCACGTTCACGCTGCCCGGCCTGCTGAAGATCACCTCGGTGGCCGTCGCCGCCAAGCCGAAGCGCAAGGGCAAGGATCCGTTCACCGGTGAAGAGCGCTGGTTCGCTGCCAAGCCCGCCTCGGTCAAGGTCAAGGTCCGTCCGCTCAAGAAGCTCAAGGACGCGGCTGCCTGATCCATCGCGGAAGCCTCGCGCTTCCGCGATCGTCGGTACCCCTGAAGCCTCCGCCCCCGGGCGGAGGCTTTTTTTGTGCGCGATACCGACAGACCCGGATGTGGCGAGCGGAGGGGGCGGACCGACGGACGGTGGTAGGAGCCCACGATGTGGGCGATCCCAAGCCCTCTCTACAACGAAAGAAGCCATGCCCCTAAAAATGCAGGCGTTTCCGAGGCCCCCAACGAAGCCACCGCCACCCCTACCCCACGCATCGCATCGCATCATTCGTTCTGGCAGAGCATGAGGGTTCGCGCACATCGTGCGCTCCTACGCGGCGCGTCGTTTCGGGTTTCGGTGTGGGTATAGGCCGATGGTCACGGTTGACTACAATTGTCGTCAGGCGCAGTCTGATTACATCTGTAGTCAGGAGCGGCGGCATGAGCAGCAAGAGCGTAGGCGATCAGGAGCTGGCACTCCTGCACTACATCGAGGAGGCGCCGCGATCGTCGGTGGCCGAGGTGTGCGCCGGCTATGGCGAAAGCCGCGGGCTGGCACGCTCCACGGTGTTGACGATGATGGAACGGCTGCGTGCGAAGGGATACCTCTCCCGTCGGCGCATCGACGGCATGTACCGATACAGCGTGACCAACGGCAGCGGGGAGGTCATGACCGGTGCGGTGGCGCGTTTCGTCGAAAAGACCCTGCAGGGCTCCGTGTCGCCTTTCGTGGCCTGGATGTCCGAGCGTGGGCAGGTGAGCGATACCGAGTTGGCCGAACTGGAAGCCCTGGTCGACACGCTGCAATCCCGACGGAAGGAGCGCTGACATGGACATGCTGCTCGATGAAATGCTGTCGCGGCTGATCCACGCATCGCTGCAGGCGATCCTACTTTGCGGCGCGATCTACGCGGTATGTCGCCTCGTGCCCGCCATGTCGGCCTCCGCCAGGACGGTGCTGTGGTGGTTGCTGGGTGCCCAGCTGGTGGTCGGCGTGATCTCGCCCACGCTGATCGCCCTCCCCGTCCTCCCGGCGATCGCCACGGCCACCGCGGCAGACGACGCCTCCGCCGTCGTGCCGCTGACCCTGCCGGGCGCGTTCCCGGCGGCGTCCCTCGCCCCTTCGGCAGGGAACGGTGTCGGCGAAGCAGGCTTCTCATGGACGGCCATGCTGTTGTTCACCTGGGCACTGGGCGTGATCGTGCAGGCCGTGGTGGCCGTATCGCGCTGGCGCACGCTGGCCGGCGTGGCCGCACGCGCCATGCCACACGACGACGTGCGGGTGGAAACCCTGTGCGCCCGTCGCGCTCGCGAACTCGGGCTGCGCCGATCGCCCCGCCTGGCGGTGTCGACGGAAGTGCACTCCCCGCAGGTGATCGGCTTCTGGCGGCCCACCATCCTTCTGCCCCTGCACGATCACCTGTCCGACGATGAACTCGACCTCGCCCTGATGCACGAGCTGGCCCACGTCCGCCGCGGCGACCTGATGCTCGGCTGGATACCGGCCACGGCACGCACGCTGTTCTTCTTCCATCCGCTGGTGCATGTCGCCGTACGCGAGTACGCCCTCTGCCGCGAAGCCGCCTGCGATGCGCTGGTGGTGTCGCGCGGCGACACCCTGGCGACAACGTACGGCCGTCTGCTCGTACGCATGGGGGTCGCCCCGCATCCCCACCATGCGCTTCCCGGCGCCTCGCCCACCTTCCGCACGCTGAAACGGAGACTGCTCATGCTCGCCCAGGCCAACGATACCCATCCGCGCATGCTCACCCTGTGTGTCGTCACCGTGCTCGCCCTGGGCGGTGTCTTCCCGTGGCGCGTGGTGGCCGCCCATCAGGCGACGCCGCCCGCGCCAGCCCGTGCCGCAGTCGCAGTCGCAGCCGCACCGACGGCACCCGCGGCGTCCGTCGCTGCGATGACGACGGACGATCCGGTACCCGCACGGCCTGCCGCTCCGGCCGCGCCGGTGCGTACTGACGTGACACCCGTAACACCCATGACACCCGTGACACCCGCCGCGCCGGTGACCTCGACATCGCGCACGACCGACATCACGGAAATCCACGGGCAGCCCACGGACGGCTTCGTGTTCTCATCCGACGACATCCACGTCGCCACCGGCACCGCGAGCGACATCGCGCGAGCCGAGGCCGCGTATCGCGCCGATGCCACGTCGTTCGTCTGGTACCGGCGGGGTACCCAGGCCTGGATACTGCGCGACCCGGCCTATATCAAGCGCATCCACGCGGCGTACCAGGAAGTCTCGCATCCGGCCGACATGGGCGCGGCGAGCGCGGGGAAGCAGGCCGACATCGACCGGCAGGAATCCATGCTCGAACGGCAGCAGGCCATGCTCAGCGAACAGATGGCCAAGCTCTCGGCGCAGCAGGCCAGCCTGGTCTCCCAGGAAGTCGGCCCTTCCGGTCCGCGCGATGGCGCCGCCTATGCGGACGGCCACGCCACCCTCGCCAAGGAGCAGGCGGCCATCGCGCAGAAGATGGCGGCGCTCGGACAGCAGCGTGCCGTGCATGGCAAGGCCATGGCCGAGTGGGGACGCAGGCAGTCGGAAGCAGCGCGCAAGGCCTCCGAGGAAGTGAACACCATCCTCGCCGAGGCGATCCGCAACCACGTGGCGCAGCCAGCCCGCTGACGCACCCCCAAACCGCCGTTGCATCGGCGGGGCTATGGCCTCGTTCGCGCGGCGGCTTCGTTCGCGCGTAGGAGCCCACGATGTGGGCGATCCATCATGCGCGATCATGGCGAATGCGGCGATGCGTGGGGTAAGGTGGCAAGCCCATCCCCCTATGGAGGCATCATGCGACTTGAACCGGGCACGCTCATCCACACCCGCGCCCTGCTTTTCGACATGGACGGTACGCTGATCGATTCACGCGTGCTGGTCGAGAGGATATGGAAACGCTGGTGCGACGAGCACGGCCTCGACTGGCACGTCGTCCTGCCCCGCTTGCACGGCGTGCGCATGCTCGACTCCGTGCGCATGTTCGCCACGCCGGGCATGGACGTGGACGCCGTCTACGAGCGGCTGTACAACGAGGAAGTGAACGACGTCGACGGTATCGTGCCGATCCCCGGCGCGCTCGACCTTCTGGCGGCCCTGCCGCCGCAGACCTGGACGATCGTGACCTCGGCCGACACCACCCTCGCCACGGTACGCCTGGGCGCCGCCGGGATCGTGCCGCCGCCGCGGATGGTCACCGGCGAGATCGTCACCGAGGGCAAGCCGCATCCGGAAGGCTACCTGCTGGGCGCGAAGCGGATGGGCGCCGAGCCGGAAGACTGCCTCGTGTTCGAGGATGCTCGTGCCGGCATCGATGCGGGACGCGCGGCCGGCGCGCGGGTCATCGCCATCGCGGGCGACCATCCCGAGGAAATCGACGAGGACGTCGAGTGGATCACCGACCTCACCGCCCTGCGCGTCGAGAGCTACGCCAACGGCGTCGTCTCATTGCGCGTGGCCTGAGGGCGCCTCGGTACGCCTCGGGGCCGTCCGGGCCCGGGGCCTCCGCTCCCTGAACCAGCGTACGGGTCGTGCTCCATGGTTCAGGCCGGGAAAGCGTTGGGAAAGCCTGTCGAGACAACGTGCGCATGTCCCTTCCCCAGCGTATCCTTGCCCACCATGCGCATACTCCTTGCCGAAGACGACGCCGCCATCGCCGCCGCCGTGCGGGCCTCCCTCGAACAGGGCGGACACGCGGTCGACCATGTGCCCGATGGGGCCAGTGCGGACCACGCCCTGCGCGACCACGACTACGACCTGCTGGTCCTCGATCTGGGCCTGCCCCTGCTCGACGGCAGCGACGTGCTTGCCCGGGCCCGCAAACGGGGCGCCATCCTGCCGGTGCTGGTGATCACCGCACGCGAGGGCCTGAAGGAACGCGTGCGGGTGCTCGACCTCGGCGCCGACGATTACCTGGTCAAGCCGTTCGCGCTGGCCGAGTTCGATGCCCGCGTACGTGCGCTGCTGCGTCGCCGCACCAGCAAGGGCACACCGGAGTTCCGCATCGGCCGCCTGCGGCTCGACATCCCCGGCCACCGTGCCTGGATCGACGAGGCACCGCTGGACCTCACGGCGCGCGAGTTCGGCCTGATCGAGGCCCTGGCCACGCGCGCTGACAAGGTCACCAGCCGCGCACAGCTCGTCGAGGCGCTGTGCAATTGGGACGAGGACCTGACCGACAACGGGCTGGACATCGCGTTGCACCGCCTGCGGCGCAAGCTGCACGGGTCGGGTACCAACGTGCGCACCATCCGTGGCCTGGGCTACCTGCTCGAAGAGTCCGCGGATGCCTGAACGGCGTCATGCGACGCAACGCTCCGCCCGGCCGAGTCTGCGTCGACGCCTGTTGACCTTCCTGCTCGTGCCGGTGCTGGGCGTCCTGCTGCTGGACGCCGTGGTCGCGTATTTCGTGGCGCTGGCCTACTCCAACCGTGTCCACGATGCCGACCTGTCCGATTCGGCACTTACCCTGTCCGAGATGATCGGCAGCGACGCGCTGCGCGGCGAACTGACCGCACAGGCTCGCTTCCTGCTGGAATACGACCCGGACGGGCGTAACTACTACACGGTGATCAGCGACCGCCACGGCCGGATGATCGGCAACGCCGACCTCGCCGGCCCCGGCGAACCGGTCGCCGTCGATGCCCCGCCCCTGCTCTACGACACCGCCCTGGGCCATCGGCCGTTGCGTGGCGCGATCATGCGCGTGCCCAACCGCCACGACGACAGCGACGTGCTGACGATCATGGTCGCCGAGAACCTGCGCGACCGGCATGCCCGCGCACGCGAGATCCTGCTGTTGACCCTGCCCATCGAGGCCCTGCTGATCGTGGCCGTGCTGTCGCTGGTGTGGCTGGGGGTCAGCCATGGCCTGGGCGTGCTCGAGCCCCTGACGGCGCGACTGGGACGACGCGGCCACGACCTCGGGCCGATCGGCGAGGAAGACGTGCCAATCGAGATCCTGCCGCTGACGCGTACCATCGACGACCTGTTCGCGCGCATGCGCAACATGATCGGCCTGCAGGAGCGCTTCATCGCCGATGCGGCCCACCAGCTGCGCACGCCGCTGGCCGGCATCCAGTTGCACGTGGAGCGCTACGAGGCGATCGCCGACCCCGCCCAGCGTGACGAGGCCCTGCGCCACGTGCACCGGCTCGCCGCGCGCGCGGCCCGTACCTCGGCGCAGTTGCTGGCGCTCACCCGCACGCAGTCGCCCGACCTGCCCGACCACGACGGCATGGCGGTCATCGACCTGGCCGTGATCGTGCCCGAGTCGGTGGCCGTGCGCGTGCACCAGGCACTCGGCCTGGGCGTGGACCTGGGCTACGAGGGGTCCGACGCGCCCCTCCACGTCCGCGGCGACGCCCTGCAGGTGCAGGAAGTGATCGACAACCTGGTGGACAACGCCTTCCACTACGCAGGCCGGGGGCACAGCGTCACCGTGTCCACCGCGCGCGACGGCGACGATGTCGTGCTGGCGGTGGACGACGACGGCCCGGGGGTGGCGGACGTGTTCCTCGAACAGCTGGGCGAACGTTTCTTCCGGGTACCCGGCGCGGACGAGGACGGCACGGGGCTGGGCCTGGCCATCGTGGAGAGCATCGCCGAGCGCCACGCCGCGCGGGTGCGCTTCATGCACGCCGCCGCCGGTGGCCTGCGCGTCGAGCTACGCTTCCCCGCCCTGCCCGCCGCGTGACCGGAAAGCCGGCTGAAACCACGCTGGGGCACGATGCAGCCAACAGTAACGACCCGATGAGGTCAGGTGTGAGCCACCCGACGGAATTCCACTTCGAAGGCGGGCGCGACGGCGTCCTGCTGATCCACGGCCTCACCGGCACCCCGGCCGAGATGCGCATGGTCGGCAAGGGCCTCAACCGCGCGGGCTTCACCGTCGTGGGCGTGCGCCTCGCCGGGCACTGCGGCACCGAGGCAGACCTGCTCGAGACCAGCTGGCAAGACTGGTACGCCAGCGTCGAGGCGGCGGCGGACGAACTGCGCGGCCGGGTCGACCGCCTGTTCGTGGCCGGGCTGTCCATGGGCGCCGTGCTGGCGCTGCGGCTCGCCGCCGTCCAGCCCACCTGGGTGGATGGCGTGGGCGTGTTCGGCGCCACCTTCCGCTACGACGGCTGGTCCATCGGCTGGACCGGCAAGCTGTCCTTCCTGTTGCCCTGGTTCAAGCGCATGGGCATCGGTCGCCATCGCAGCTTCATCGAACAGCCGCCCTACGGCATCCGCGACGAGCGCCTGCGCGCGCAGGTCAGCAGCGCCATGTTCTCCGGCGACAGCGCGGCCGCGGGCCTGCCCGGCAACCCGTGGCACGCCCTGGCCGAGATGGTGGAGCTGTCGCGCGACGTGCGTCGCCGCCTGCCCGAGGTCACGGCGCCCTGCTTCGTGGCGCACGCCGCGGAAGACGACGTGGCCAGCGTGGCCAATGCCGACCTGGTGGCACGGCGGGTGCGCGGCCCGATCGAGATGCTGCTGCTGGGCGACAGCTACCACATGATCACGATCGACCGCGAACGCCGCATGCTGATCGAACGGACGGCCGACTTCTTCGGCCGCATCGCACGCGACGCGCGGCCCACGCGCATGGCGGCCTGAGCCATGCACGGGCTGGTGCTGGCGCTGTGGATCGCCAACGTCGTGCTGGACACCGGCGGCCAGTTGGCGTTCAAGGCAGCCGCCGGCGACGATCGCGCGGGTGACGGCCTGGCCCGCTGGCGCTACATGCTGGCGCGCCCGTGGATCTGGACCGGCATCGGCTGCTACGTGGCCGAGTTCCTCGTCTGGATCGCCTTCCTGTCACTGGTCCCCTTGTCCGAGGGCGTGCTGCTGGGCTCCATCAACATCGTGGCCATCATGATCGCCGGGCGCGTGCTGTTCCGCGAACGCCTCAGCCCCCTGCGCGTCACCGGCATCCTGCTGGTCGCCGCCGGCGTCGCCATCGTGGGAGCCGGCTCGTGAAACGCTTCTACCTGATCGGCTTCGGCCTGTTGCTGGCCTTCGACACGCTCAACCTGGTGTGCTTCAAGATCGCCGGCACGCAGGCGCTGCCGGTGGAAATGAGCACGGCGTGGGTTGCCCGCGTGTTCTCCCATCCGTGGATCTACGGCGCCGTGGTCGGCTACATCGGTGCGTTCCTGACCTGGATGAGCCTGCTCAAGCATGCCCCGATCGGCCCCGCGTTCGCCGCCTCCCATCTGGAAGTGGTGAGTGTGATGCTGCTCTCGTGGTGGGTGTTCGCCGAACCGGTCACGCCCACGCAGATCGCGGGCGCCGTGGCGATCGTGGCCGGCATCGTCTGCCTGGCCTTCGCCGAGCGCGGCGACGGAACGGTGCCCGATGTGGTTCCGGCCTGATCCCGAGACCCCGCCCACGGCAGGGCTCCCGCTGGGCATGGCCGACTTCGGCGGCGATGTCCGCGCGCCACTGACGGCGCTTGCCGCGTCGTGGCTGGGCGTCGAGGATACCCAGCTGGAATGCTCCGGCACCGCGGCGCTCACCGTCGCCCTCACCGCGCTTTCCGAGTACGCCCGCCCGCGGCGCGAAGTGGCCATTCCCGCCTTCACCTGCCCGCTGGTGCCACTGGCCATCCGACGCGCCGGGCTGGTGCCGCGGCTGGTCGACCTGCTGCCCGGTGGCTTCGACATGGACCCCCGGCGGTTGGAAGAAGCCTGCGGCCCGCAGACCCTGGCCGTGGTGCCGACCCACCTGGGCGGACGCACCGCCGATGTCGCCAGCGCCAACGCCATCGCCCACGCCGTGGGTGCGCTCACCATCGAGGACACGGCGCAGGCACTGGGCGCGCGCATCGACGGCCGCTTTGCCGGCACGCTGGGCGACGTCGGCTTCTACAGCTTGGCGGCGGGCAAGGGCCTGTCCATCTTCGAAGGCGGCCTGCTGGTCGCCCAGGACGACGTCTGGCGCGAGCGTTTCCGGCGAGCCTCGCATCGCGTGGTGCGCTGGCACCCAGGATGGGAGATCCGCCGCTCGCTGGAACTGGCGGGTTACGCTGCGCTCTACCGGCCGGCCGGCATGGGCCTCGCCTACGGTCGGTCGATGCGTCGCGCCCTGCGTCGCGGCGACCTGGTCGGCGCCGCCGGCGAGGACTTCCATGCGGATTTCCCGCTGCATCGCGTGGGACGCTGGCGCCGTTCGGTCGGCGCGCGTGCCTTCGCGCGACTGCCCGGGTTCATCGACGCCACGCGTGCCCAGGCCATGGCACGGCTGCCGGCGCTCGCCTCGATTCCCGGCGTACATGTGTTCGCCGACGAGGGCGGTACCTGGCCGTACCTGATGTTGCGCCTGCCCGACGAAGCCTCGCGCGACGCGGTGTTGAAGCGCCTATGGGCATCGCGCCACGGCGTGGCCCGCATGTTCGTGCATGCCCTGCCCGACTACGACTACCTAGATGCCATGCCGGGCGCCGACGACATCCCGCATGCGCGCGACTTCGCCGCACGCACCCTGACCATCACCAACAGCCTGTGGCTGGACGATGCCTGCTTCGAACACGTGTGCGCGGTGATCGAGGCGGTGCTGGTCACGCGCTGAGCGCGCGCGACGTCTCCGCGCTGCCTCAGGCCTTGCCCTGCTCCACCAGCGTCAGTGCCACCTTGTCGCGCAGGTAAACCGGCAGCGCCAGCTCAGGCGCCACGGCCTTGCCTGCGCGGAACAGGGGCGCCGCCACTTCGGCCACATGCCGCGCCTGCGGAAAGCGCGCACCGTCCGCCGAACGGATCGGCGCATGGATACGTTCCCGCAGCAAGGCTTCGTACGTTGCCCAGCCGCTGCCCACCACGTGCCAGGCCGATGCCTCGGGCAACACCAGCGCCGCCGCCGTATCCACGCGTTCGCGGTCGATCGGTGTCACGCTGCCGTCGTCTTCGCGGCGCCATGCGGCGACGTAGATCTCACCCATGCGCGCGTCGATCACCGAAAGGATGGCCGCGTCGTCTTCCGGCGCTTCCAGCGCCAGGGCCTGCAACGACGACACGGTGACCACCGGGATATCCAGCGCCATCGCCATGCCCTGGGCCAGCGACACGCCCAGCCGTACGCCGGTGAAGGCTCCCGGGCCACGCCCCACGGCGATGCCGTCGAGCGCTTCGCGTTTCAGGCCGGCCTCGGCGAGCAGTTCGTCCGCCATGGGCAGCACCAGCTCCGCGTGCCGCCGTGGCGCGATCTCGCTGCGCGCGATCACGACATCACCATGGACCAGGGCGACGGAGCAGGCTTCCGTGGAGGTTTCGATGGCGAGGAAGTTCATGGCGTATCCGGGGTGGGGTTGAAGGGTACGCCCTGGGCGTACCAGTCGATCCGGCGGGTCAGGTACATCAGCACGGCGACCACCGCGACCAGTACCACCGCGCCGATGAGCAGCGCGTACTGTTCCGCGCCGATCAGGCCGTACAGTATGGCGTAAACCAGTGCGAGCACGCCGCCGAGGGTCAGCCCGGCGCGTCGGGCCTGCAGTGCGGCCAACGCATAGCCGCCGACGATCAGCACCACCGCGGCGGATGCCACCGCATACGCCGGTCCGAAACCGATCTGCTCGGAAAGCGCCAGCAGCAGGACGTAGAAGCTGGTCATGGCTGCGCCCACCAGCAGGTATTGCACCGGATGCAGGCGCAGGCCGCGCAGCACCTCGAAGAGGAAGAAGGCGACGAAGGTGAGCGCGATGAACAACAGGCCGTATTTGCCGGCGCGGTCGTTCTGTTGATACACGCTGCCCGGCTGGTAGAGCGTCACGCCGATGGCGGAGGGTTCCAGCCGCTTGCCCACGTCGTCGTCGCTCGCACTCCAGTGCTGGCCATAGGCGCGATTGAGGTCCAGCACCTGCCACGACGCGTCGAAACCGCGGCTGTCCACATGGCGCGTGCCCGGCAGCAACGCGCCGATGAAGCTGGGGTCCGGCCAGGGCGAGCGGATCCTCACGCTGTTGTTGCGCGCCAGCGGCAGCGCCGAGAACGATTCCGTGCCGGCGATGCGCAGCATCACGGAGTAATCCAGGGGCGTACGGCGTGCGGGGTCGATCGCGATGGGTACGGACAAGACGGTGTAGGGACCGAGGCGGGCGGTGGACGAGGCCAGCCGCACCGGCTTGCCGTCGACGATGGCCGTGGCGATGTGCTGCAAGCCCCGCGTGTCGGCGATCAGCAGCCGCAGTTCCGCGTGGTCCATCGCCCACGCGGCGCCACTTTCGTCAGCGAAACGGTGCAGGTCGTCGGGCAGGATGCGCCCGCCGAGTGTCACGTCGCCGGTGTAGACCGGCACCTCGTACATGCCGACCCGGCGCTTCTCGACGGTCAGGTTGGCGGTCGTGCTCTGCTCGTCCGCCAGCACGATCTCGGTATCGTTGCGGCTGCCGACGAGCTTGCCCTCGGCGTCACGGGTTTCGCTGTGCGTCGGCACGGCCAGCACGAAACCGCCGATCGTCTGGGGGCCACCCCAGCCGTCGGCCACGCGCAGTGCGGCCGTGTCACGCATCGACTGGCGTTCGCGCACCAGCCCGTCGGCCTGGGTCAGGGGAATGAGCATGAGCAGGGCCAGCAGCCCGATGCCAAGGACCTTGGCGGTGATCGTCTGCATCCAGCGCAACATCGGCGTTCTCCTTCATCGACAGTAACGGCGATGGTCGGGGCAACCGGGGCGGTGGACGCGTCCGCGCCGTGGCCTTACGGAGGCAAACGCGGGCGAAACGCAGGCGTCAGGTGGCCGCGAAGAACGCGGTGACGTCGGCCAGCTCGCGTGTGCGCGGCATCGGCGGCAGGCTGGCGAGGAACAGTCGGCCATAGCCCTTGGTGCTCAGGCGCGGATCGCACAGCACCAGCACGCCGCGGTCGTTGACGTCGCGGATCAGCCGGCCTGCGCCCTGCTTCAACGCGATCACCGCGGTGGGCACCTGCCAGCCCATGAACGGATTGATGCCCGCTTCGTCGAGGGCTTCCAGGCGGGCCTGCAATACCGGATCGTCGGGCATGGCGAATGGAAGCTTGTCGATCACCACCACGCTCAGCGCTTCGCCGGCCACGTCCACGCCCTCCCAGAAACTGGCCGCACCCAGCAGGACGCCACGGCCGCTGGCGCGGAATTCCTCCAGCAGGCGGTGGCGAGGCGCGCTGCCCTGCACGAACAGCGGCCACGGAACGCGACCCTCCAGCAACTCCGCGGCCCGGCGCAGGGCACGGTGCGAGGTGAACAGCAGGAACGCGCGACCGTCCGAGGCGTCCAGCACAGGACGGATCGCCGCGACCACCTTGTCGGTGAAATCGCGGGCTGCGGGGTCAGGCAGGTCTTTGGGCAGGTAGGCGAGCGCTTGACGCGCATAGTCGAACGGACTGTCGACGTGCAGCGTGCGCGGGTCCTCGATGCCCAGCTGGCGGGCGAAATGGCCGAAATCGCCCGCGATCGACAGCGTGGCCGAAGTGTGGATCCAGGCCGCATCGGTGGACGCCCGCATGGCACGCAGCGGGGATGCCAGGTCCAGCGGCGTCGCGTGCAGCGCGAAGCCGCGGGGGAACGTCTCGTACCAGCGCACGTCGCTGGCCGAGTGTTCCTCCGCGATGCGATCAAGGCGGAGGCTGAGCATCTGCGCCCGCTCGAACACGTTGGCCAGCCCGCGCGAGCGCTCGCCCAACGCGCCGAGCAGATCGGACATCGCCGCCATCAGGTCGCGCAGCTCCGTCAACAGCCCATGCACCGCGCCGTCGCGGTCCAGCGCGCCGAAGGGGCCCTTGGGCGGCAAGGGGTCCATGGCCAGGCGCAGCCGCCGGATCAGGTCCTGCACGGCTTCCACCGGCTCCAGCAACTGGCTGGTGGCACCGGTGACGCCCTGCGCCTCGGCCAGGGCGTCGTGGGCCAGGTCGGTCATCTGCCGGGCACTGACGCTCTGCGAGAAGAACTGGCCCGCCAGTTCCGGGATCTGGTGGGCCTCGTCCAGGATGAATGCGTCCGCGCCGGGCAGCAGCTCGCCGAAGCCGTCCTGCTTGAGGGCCAGGTCCGCCATCAGCAGATGGTGGTTGACCACCACGATATCGGCCTCCATCGCGTCGCGCCGGGCCTTGACCACGTGGCAGTCGTCGAAGAACGCGCACTCCGTGCCCAGGCAGTTTTCCGGCGTGGAGGTGACACGCGGCCACACCGGGGAGTCCTCGGGGATATCGACCATTTCCATGCGGTCGCCCCGGCGCGTGCGGGCCGACCACGCACGGATGGCCGAGAGCTGCGACGCCAGCTGGCGGTCGGGGTTGCCCTCGCGGACGGACTGGTCCAGCCGATAGAGGCACAGGTAGTTGGCCCGCCCCTTGAGCAGGCTGGTACGGGCGCGACTGCCCAGCACAGCGTGGACACGCGGCAGGTCGCGGAAGAACAGCTGGTCCTGCAGGGCCTTGGTGCCGGTGGAAACGATGACCTTGCGCCCCGACATCAGTGCGGGCACGAGGTAGGCGAACGTCTTGCCGGTGCCGGTACCAGCCTCGGCGATCAGCACGTCGCGCTCGGCGATCGCCGTGGACACGGCCTCGGCCATGCGCTGCTGGGCCTCGCGCGGGGCGAATCCCGGTACTTCACGGGCAAAGGGGCCCTCCGCGCCGAGGATCGCGGCCACTTCCGGTTCAGTCATCCGCCAAGTATCGCCTACAATGGCCGTCTTTTCGTCTTCCAAAGCGCGCCCCTTCGCGGCGCGATCCGAGAGCCCACACATGGACAAGAGTTTCGAGCCCAGCCAGATCGAGTCGAAGTGGTATGCCCGCTGGGAAGCCGACGGCTGCTTCAAGCCGTCCGGCAAGGGCACGCCGTACACGATCATGCTGCCGCCACCCAACGTGACCGGCACCCTGCACATGGGCCACGCGTTCCAGCACACGCTGATGGACACGCTGGTGCGCTACCACCGCATGCGCGGCTACGACACCCTGTGGCAGCTGGGCACCGATCACGCTGGAATCGCCACCGAGATGGTGGTGACCCGCCAGCTCAACGCCGAGGGCAAGCAGCGCTCGGACTTCGACCGCGAAGCGTTCATCGCCCGCGTGTGGGAATGGAAAGCGGAATCCGGCGACACCATCGGCCGGCAGATGCGCCGACTGGGCGTCTCCGGCGACTGGTCGCGCGAGCGCTTCACCATGGACGAAGGCATGTCCGAAGCGGTGGTCGAGACCTTCGTCCGCCTCTCCGAGGAAGGCCTGATCTACCGCGGCCAGAAGCTGGTCAACTGGGACCCGGTGCTGAAAACGGCCATCTCCGACCTGGAAGTGGTCAGCGAGGAAGAAGACGGCTCCATGTGGTCGATCCGCTATCCGCTGGCGGATGGCTCGGGCGAGCTGGTGGTCGCCACCACGCGTCCGGAAACCATGCTGGGCGACTCCGCCGTGGCCGTGCATCCGGACGACGAGCGCTACGCGCACCTGGTCGGCAAGATGCTCGCCCTGCCCCTGTCCGACAGGCAGATCCCGATCATCGCCGACGACTACGTCGAGAAGGATTTCGGCACCGGCTGCGTGAAGATCACCCCCGCGCATGACTTCAACGACTACGCGGTCGGCCTGCGCCACGACCTGCCGATGATCAACATTTTCACCGACGAGGCGACCATCAACGACGCCGCGCCGGAGAAATACCGCGGCATGGACCGCTACGTCGCGCGCAAGGCCGTGCTTGCCGACCTGGAAGCGGCGGACCTGCTGGTCGAAACGAAGAAGCACAAGCTGCAGGTGCCGCGCGGCGACCGCAGCGGCCAGGTCATCGAGCCGTATCTCACCTGGCAGTGGTTCGTGAAGATGGACACCCTGGCCGCCCGCGGCCTGGAACTGGTCGAGCAGGGCCACGTGAAGTTCGTGCCCGAGAACTGGATCAGCACCTACCGCCACTGGCTGGGCAACATCCAGGACTGGTGCATCAGCCGCCAGCTGACCTGGGGCCATCGCATCCCCGCCTGGTATACCGACACCGGCAGCGTCATCGTGGCCCGCGACGACACCGAGGCATCCGCCAAGGCCGCCGCGCAGGGCTACGCCGGCGCGCTGCGCCGCGACGACGACGTGCTGGAGACCTGGTTCTCGTCCGGACTGTGGAGCCATTCCACGCTGGGCTGGCCCAACCCCGAGCGCCAGGCCGAGCTGGGCTTCGACCGCTACCTGCCGTCCAGCGTGCTGGTCACCGGCTTCGACATCATCTTCTTCTGGGTCGCCCGGATGATCATGCTGACCGACCACTTCACCGGCGAGGTGCCCTTCAAGGACGTCTATGTCACAGGCCTGATCCGCGACAAGGACGGCCAGAAGATGTCCAAGTCCAAGGGCAACGTGCTGGACCCGCTCGACATCATCGACGGCATCAGCCTGGACGACCTGCTGGCCAAGCGCACCCGCGGCCTGATGCAGCCGAAGATGGCCGAGAAGATCGAGAAGTCCACGCGCAAGGAATTCGGCGAGGGCATCCCGGCTTTCGGCGCCGACGCGTTGCGCTTCACCTTCGCCTCGCTGGCCACGCATGGCCGCGACATCAAGTTCGACCTGGAGCGCGCCGGCGGCTACAAGGCCTTCGTCAACAAGCTGTGGAACGCCTCGCGCTTCGTGCTGATGAACCTTGGCGAAGATGCGCACATCGTGCCGGTGAAGCCGACGACGGAAGCCGAGCGCTGGATCCTCACGCGCCTGCGCGACACGCTGGCGAGCGTGAAGGAACAGCTCGCCGCCTACCGCTTCGACCTGGCTGCACAGGCGCTCTACGAGTTCACCTGGAACGAGTTCTGCGACTGGTTCCTCGAACTGTCCAAGCCGGCGCTGGCCGGCACCGATATCGCCTCCATCGCCTCCACCCGCTACACGCTGGTCCACGTACTGGAAACGCTGCTGCGCGCGCTGCATCCGATGATCCCCTTCGTCACCGAGGAAATCTGGCAGCACGTACGTCCGCTGCTCGGCATCGAGGGCACCACGATCATGCTGCGCCCCTACCCGGAAGCCGCCGATATCGAAGGCGACGATGCCGCCACGGCCGAGATCGAATGGGTCAAGGGCGTGCTGACCGGCGTGCGTCGTATCCGTGCGGAAATGAACATCGCCCCGGGCAAGGTCATCCCCCTGCTGTTCGCCGACGGCGACGCCGCCGATCGCGCACGCGCCGCCAAGTTCGCCGCGCAGATCGTGTTCCTCGGCCGCGTGGAGACGCCTGTCTGGGTCGAGGGTGAAGAACCTGCCGCAGCGGCAGCCGTGGTTGGCGGCATGCGTGCGTTGATCCCGCTGGAAGGCCTGATCGACGTCGGTGCGGAGAAAGCGCGCCTGGCCAAGGAAATCGCGCGCATCGAGGGCGAGGTGCGCAAGTGCGAAGGGAAGCTGGGCAATGCCAGTTTCGTCGCCAATGCGCCGGCCGAAGTGGTGGCGCAGGAGCGCCAGCGCATCGCCGACTGGACACGGCAGGCGGATGCGATGCGGGAACAGGCTAGGAAGCTGGGGGGTTGAGCGGCTGGCTCTAGGAGGGTTGGCTTTGGAGCGAGAGCCGGGAGCTTGGAGCAAGAGCCGGCGGCTTGGAGCAAGAGCCGGCGGGTGCCACCCTCGTGGCCACGCCTGCGGCGACCCGTCAAGGAAAGGCCGCTCCGCGGCCGTATCTCTATTCCCCTTCGGGGCGGGTCGGGCTTCGCACGGGGATTTTCGATTCGCCATCCATGGCTCAGCGAAAATGGTCGGCCGTCCTGG
>NZ_JARVRT010000043.1:0-27667 GCF_030209605.1 Luteibacter sp. ME-Dv--P-043b | reverse complement strand
GCGGCCGCTGCCCGAGCGCAGAGTGTGACCACCCAGCGCCTCCTCGCCGCGCCATGCAAGGACAACGGCTTCGGCTTCTTCGCCTCCCTGCCCAGCGACTTGCCTGAAAAACCTCAGGCAAACCTGCCGCGCCGTCCACATATCTGAGACGGGGCCCACCTAATCTCGGCCCCATGGCCACGGTGAACTGGATACGGATGGGTGAGCGGCAGTACGCGGTCCTCGAGGGGACGACGCGGCCGTTCGCGCGGGTCAGTCCGCAGGATGGGCGCTGGGTGGTGCGCTGGCGCTATGGGCCGCGGCAGGGGCAGGGGGCCGTGCTGCGCGGTATGTCCCTGATGCAGCGCATGGTGACGCGCTGGGCCGAGCACAACGAGGCGAGGCTGCGGAAGCTGATTCCGCCACCGGTGCAGGCCTATGCGCCGCCCAGCGCGGTGGAGCGCTATTTCTACGACGCCATCTGGCCCGGCTACGTGCCGGCGTCGCGCCGGCCGCGGCGGGAAGGCCGGGAAGGGCGGGAGCGCCATTGAGGCGGGGGCATACCTCCCACACATAGGCTGCATATCGTCTTCCCGCAGGTGGCGCCATGTCTCCCGAGTGTTTCGTCTCCGCCCTCCAGCAGGCCGTGGTCCGCGACAACCTCGCCGTCTACGCCGAACTGTTCCGCACCACGCCGGCCGAGCGCGCGGTGGACCCGCACTGGGTGAACGCGCTGGAACTGTTCAACGGGCTGGACGAGGCCGGCAAGGAGGTCTTTCTCCAGGTGATCTGCCACACGATGATCGATACCACGGCCAACCTGCTGGGTATCGTCGACGGCTGCTGCCCGGTGGCGGGTATCGAGGGCGACGTGACGCTGTGCATCGACGGCCGGCCCATCGGCGGCGAGTTGCAGGAGCTGTTCCTGGAGCTCAACGAGGCGGCTGACGACGCCGGCTGACGTTGCGCGCGGTCGCTGGCACACTGGGGCCTGTTCGTTCCAGGTCATGCCATGCGTTCCCGTGCTTCCCGGGCGGTCGCCCTCGCGCTGCTGTCCGCACTGTTCTTCACGCTCACCTATGTCCTCAACCGCGCTGTGGTCAGCGGGGGCGGGCACTGGCAATGGGCGGTGATCCTTCGTTATCTCATCACGCTGCCGCTGCTGGCGGCGGTGCTGCCCTTCAGCGGTGGACTGGGCGCGCTGCCACAGGAACTGCGCGGGCATACGCGCACCTGGCTCACCTGGAGTGCCGTCGGTTTCGTGCTGTTCGGCGTGCCGCTGACCTGGGCGGCCAGCAGCGGGCCGTCGTGGCTGGTGGCCGGCAGCTTCCAGACCACCGTGCTGGCCGGCCCCCTTCTGGCGCCCTTCATCTATCGCGACGAGCGGGCCCGCTGGCAGGTCGGGGCGCTGTCGATCGGGGCGCTGATCGTGCTGGGCGTCATGCTGCTGCAGTTCGGCCATGCGCGGGGTGCGCTGGATGCTTCCGCCTGGCTGGCGGTGGGCGCGGTGGTGTTCGCCGCGTTCGCGTATCCGCTGGGCAACCGGATGATCCTGCTGCACCTGGAGCGCACGGGCACCCGGCTGGGCGCGGTGCAGCGCGTGTTCGGGATGACCCTGGCCAGCGCGCCGGTGTGGCTGGTCTTCGCGGGCGTGGCGTGGGTCACCCTGGGGCCGCCGTCCCTGCGCGAGGTGTTACTGGCCGGTGGCGTGGCCTTGTCCTCGGGTGTGGTGGCCACCGTGCTGTTCTTCCACGCCACCGAGATGGTCGGACGCCAGGGCACCGCGCTGGCCGGCGTGGAAGCCATGCAGGCCGCCGAACTGCTGTTCGCCACGGGCATCGGCGTGCTATTCCTGCACGAGTCGCTGCCCGGCCCGCTCGCGGCCTTCGGTGCCGTGGCCATCGTCGTGGGCATCGCCCTGTTCGCATGGGCGAGTGGCCGGGACGGTTCACCCGATCCCGACGGGGCGGACGCCGACCGGGGCGCTTGACGCCATCCAGACACGGGAAGCGTACGCTGCGCCTATCTTCCCGAGGTGCGCCATGAAACCCCTTGCCATCGCTTTCCTGCTTGGTTGCACCTTCGCCGCCTCGGCCGCGCAGACCCCGCCCGGTACCCACGGGCAGCGCGCCCCGGCGGCCGATCCGATGAAACGCTTCGCCTGGCGCGACGAAGCCGCGGGTTACACCTTCGTCGGGCCGCCGCGCTGGACGGACAAGGTCACGGCGGTGCCGCTGGATTCCGCGGCGCTGGCGAAGTCGGGCGCCACCAGCGGCGTGCGCTTCGTGGCCGGCTCGAAAACCCTGCTGGTGCTGCTGTCCTCGGACGATGAACGCGCACATGCGATGGCCAGTTCGGGCGCGCGGGAATTGTCCCGCCACGATGGCCATGTGCTGTCGCTCAAGACCGAGGCCGGGTCCGGGGCCTTGGCCCTCACCGACGAGGAACTGGCGGCGGCCATCCAGTGGGATGGCGGCGACACCGGCACCGTCACCCGCTGAGCCGATTCATACACAGGACATATCGAAGAGGACGCGTACCGGTATCGATTCGACTCAATTCAGGGTCTAGCCTTGGCGACATGGCTCATTCCCTGGAGGTTCCCATGGACGGTTCGTCGCCCGCACCGGCCGTTGTAGTCGATCGCCGTATCAGGCACGGCACGCCGGCGTTCCGGCGCACCAACCTGGCCTTTTTCTCGTCGGGGTTCGCTACCTTCGGCCTGCTTTATTGCGTGCAGCCGTTGATGCCCGCGTTCTCGCACGATTTCGGCGTGGACGCGGCCAGCAGCAGCCTGTCGCTGTCGCTGACCACCGGCGTGCTGGCCGTGGGCATGCTGTTCGCCGGGGCGATCTCCGATGTCCTGGGGCGCAAGCCGGTGATGCTGGCCTCGCTGCTGGGCTCGTCGCTGCTGGTGCTGCTCTCAGCCATGGCGCCGCACTGGGGTGCGTTCCTGGTCATCCGCGCGCTGCTGGGCCTTACCCTGGCGGGGTTGCCTGCGGTGGCCATGACTTATGTGGGCGAGGAGATCCACGGCGATTCACTTGGCTTCGCCATGGGGCTGTATATCGGTGGCAATGCCCTCGGCGGCATGGGTGGACGACTGATCGCCGGTTTCGCCGCGGACCATGCCTCGTGGCGCGTGGCCGTGGCGGTCATCGGCGGCCTCGGCCTGGTCGCGTCGTACCTGGTGCTGCGCGGCTTGCCCGCGTCGGCGTATTTCGAGAAGCGGCGCGCGCACCCCCGGGCCCTGCTGGCGTCGTTCGGTTCGCTGTGGCGGGACAAGGGGCTGCCGTGGCTGTTCGCGGAAGGCTTCCTGCTGATGGGTGCCTTCGTCACGATCTACAACTACGTCTCATACCGTCTCATCGCCGCGCCGTTCTCGCTGTCGCAGTCGCATGTGGGTGCCATCTTCATGGTCTACGTGATCGGCGTGGGCAGCTCGGCGTGGATGGGGGCGATCGCCGGCCGGCTGGGTCGTCGTCGCGTGCTGTGGTCGGCCTTCGTCATCATGCTGGCCGGCGTAGCGCTGACGGCCAGTGCGTCGCTATGGGCCATCGTCGCCGGCATCGCGCTGCTGACCTTCGGTTTCTTCGGCGGGCATTCCATCGCCAGTAGCTGGGTGGGTCGACGCGCGTCGTTCGCCAAGGCGCATGCGTCGTCGTTCTACCTGTTCGCGTACTACATGGGTTCGAGCATCGCCGGCTCGATCGGCGGGCTGGCCTGGAACCACGGCGGGTGGAACGGCGTGGCGATCTATGCGGCCGTGCTGATCCTTGCCGGCCTGGCTGTCGCGTTGAAGCTGCGCACGCTCACGCCTTTAGCATCAGCGCCGTAAACGCCTTCACCAGCGGCGAGGCATCGTCGCGACGGTGGGTGACGTGCAGCGCGCTGGCGGCATCCGGCGAATCGATGGCGACGTAGGCCACGCCGTCGACACGCACGTGGCGCAGCGAGTCCGGCAGCACGGCGACACCCAGGCCCGCGGCCACCAGGCCGATCATCGTGGACGACTCACCGGCTTCCTGGGCGATGCGCGGCACGAAGCCCGCGTTGCGACACATCGACAGCAACTGGTCGTGCACGCCGGTGCCGGCGGCACGGCTGAAGACCACGAAGCGTTCGTCGGCCAGTTCGTCCATGCGCAGCCGGGCGCGCTTGCGCTTGGCCAGCGGATGATCGGCGCGCAGCACGGCCACCAGCGGATCGTCGACCAGCTTGTGCGAGACCAGCGTGGCGGGTAGCGCACCGCCACGCAGCAGGCCCACGTGCTGGCTTCCGTCCAGCAGGCATGCCACCTGCTGCAACGTGTTCCGTTCCACAAGCACCAGACGCACCGCAGGATAGGCGTCGCGGAAGGCGCGGATCGCTCGCGGGAACCGCTCGATCAACGGGGTGGAACGAGTGAAAGCCACATGCAGTTCGCCGATCTCGCCACGCTCGGCGCGGCGCGCCTGGTCGGCGGCATCGTCCACGCGCGTGACGATGTCGCGTGCGGCGTCGAGGTAGACGCGGCCGGCATCGGTCAGCTCGACGCGTCGGTTGGTCCGTCGCAGCAGGCGCAGGCCGAGCAGGCTTTCCAGGTCGCGGATCTGCTGGCTGAGCGGCGGCTGGGACATGCCCAGCCGCTCGGCGGCGCGGCTGAAATGCAGCTCGTCGGCCACGGCGATGAAATAACGCAGGTGCCGCAGCTCGATGCCCATGGGCGGTTCAGTCCGGCCGGACGCGGATCAGGCCTTCCTGCGCGGTGGAGGCCACCAGCACGCCGTTGCGGGTGTAGATCATGCCGCGCGCCAGGCCGCGCGCGCCCTGCGAGGTGGGGCTGTCGAACGAATACAACAGCCAGTCGTCGATACGGAACGGGCGATGGAACCACAACGCGTGGTCCAGGCTGGCCATCTGCATGTTGCGGGTGAGGTAGGAGATGCCGTGGGGCAGGGTGGCGGTGCCGATCAGGTGGAAATCCGACGCATAGGCCAGCAGCGCCTGGTGCAGCCCGAGGGTGTCGTCGATCGGCGCGGTGAGGCGGAACCAGATGTGCTGGTACGGCGGCCGCTTGGCCGGACGCAGCTCGTCACGCGGCCACACGTGGCGGAACTCGAACGGGCCGTCGATGCCGAGCCAGCGCTGGGTCTTCTCCGGCAGCCGGGCCAGCTGTTCGGCGGTCATCGCCGGCATCGGCTCGACGTCCTCGGGTGCAGGCACCTCGGGCATCGACATCTGGTGCTCGTAGCCGGCTTCCGGTTCCTGGAACGAGATGGACCCGTTGAGGATGGGCTGGCCGTGCTGGATGGCGACCACGCGGCGCGACGAGAACGAGCCGCCGTCGCGCGTGCGCTCGACGCTGTAGACGATCGGTGCGTTGATGTCGCCGGCACGCAGGAAATAGGCATGCAGCGAGTGCGCCTCGCGGCGCGGATCCACCGTGCGCTGCGCGGCGGACAGCGCCTGGCCGAGCACCTGGCCGCCGAAGACGAACTTGGTGCCGATGTCGCGACTCTGGCCGCGGAAGAGGTTGTCTTCGAGGCGCTCGAGTTCGAGCAGTTCGACGAGTTCGCCGACATGGTTGTCCGTCATGGGGGTCTCTGTTGAGCGGGGTGGCGACATGGCCGGAAAGTATACCGGGCCTCAGCCCGCCAGCCGCGCGAGGCGGGCCGCGTCGTAGGCCTTCGACCACGGGAATAGCGGGCCCGGGTCGCGCTTGCGTGGTACCTCTCGGTTCGGATCGTCGCTGGCGGCGACCATGGCGGTGTCCAGGTCCTCGTGGCCGGCGATATGGCGCAGCGAAGGAAAGCGCAGCGCGAGGTCGTCGAGCAGGGCGCGCAGGGCGTCGATCTGTTCGGCGGGGTAGGGCTCGGTCATGACCTGCCGGGCCGAGTGGAACCAGTCGGGGTAACGACCGGTGTTGACCAGCTCGATGCCGATCGAGCGCGGGTTGTAGCCGCGGGTGTGATTGGCAATGCGGAGCGGATCGACGTAGCACTGGATCGTTCCGTCGCGATCGACGTAGTAGTGCCCGCTGGCGCCCGTGCCGCGGTCCTCGTAGAGCACGCGCTCGCCGTACTCGCGCGCCATGGCCAGGTCGGGCAACTCGGTGCAGTGGATGACGACCAGGTCCACCGCGTCGGCCGGGCGCTCCGGGAGGCGGTGTTCGTAGGGGAGGGGGTTAGGGCGGATGTCGATCATGGCGCTTTGATAACATAGCCGGTCATTCCGCGTACGGAGTCCGCCATGCGCGGTCACATCATCCTTTCCCACGGTTCCGATTCCGGCCCCGACGCCACCAAGGTCAGCGCGCTGGCGGCCCTGGCCGGCTCGCTGGGCTGGACCACGGTCCGCCCCGATTACCGTGACGACGACGCCCTCGGCCATGCCGGCTGCGTCGACCCGCGGCTGGCGCGGCTGGCCCGGGCCATCGCGGACTCCCCGGCGCCCCCGATCCTGGTCGGTTCCAGCATGGGCGCCTTCGTCTCGGGGCTGGCCTCGCTGCAGGCCCCGGTGGCCGGAGTGTTCCTGCTGGCGCTACCTGCGCGCATCCCCGGCTACGGCCGGGCCTTCGACCTCGCCAGGGGCGTGCCCGCCTTCATGATCCACGGCTATGCGGACGATGTCTGCCCTGTGGATGAGGCCTTCGCCTTCGCGCGCAGCCATGCGATCCCGATGCTGCTGGTCGAGGACGACCACCGGCTGGGCAACGCCATGGCAGACATCGAAACCACCTTCCGCCGTTTCCTCGGGGACCTGGCATGAACTTCTTCGCCACCTGCCCGAAGGGCCTGGAATACCTGCTCAAGGACGAACTGATCGCCATCGGCGCGAAGGACGTGCGCGAGGCCCTGGCCGGCGTGTCCTTTGCCGGTGACATCGAGACGGCCTACCGCGCCTGCCTGTGGTCGCGCATGGCCAGCCGCGTGCTGCTACCGCTGGCCGAGTTCGACGCCGCCGACCAGGACGCCCTCTATGCGGGTGTACAGGACATCGACTGGGCCACCCACCTGGCCGCGCACGGCACGCTGGCCGTGGATGCCAACACGGCACAGAGCAAGCTCACGCACAGCCAGTTCATCGCGCTGAAGACCAAGGACGCCATCGTCGACCAGTTCCGTGCCGCCACCGGTGCGCGCCCGGATATCGATCCGGAAGAACCCGACCTGCGCGTCAACGTGCGCCTGCGCCGCGACCGCGCCACGCTGTCGATCGACCTCTCGGGCCTGCCGTTGCATCGTCGCAACTGGCGCGAGCAGCAAGGCGAGGCTCCGCTGAAGGAAAACCTCGCCGCCGCCATGCTGGTGCGTGCGCAGTGGCCGCGCATCTACGCCGAAGGCGGTGCGCTGGTCGATCCGATGTGCGGCTCGGGTACGCTGCTGATCGAAGGCGCGCTGATGGCCGCCGACGTGGCGCCCGGCCTGCGTCGTGACTACTACGGTTTTCTCGGCTGGGCCAAGCACGATTACGCGTTGTGGCGCTCCATCTACGACGAGGCCAAGGCGCGGGCGGAAGAAGGCCTACGTGCCCTGCGCCCGGTGTTCTTCGGTAGCGATTCGGATGCACAGATGGTGCAGACCGCCAAGCGCAACGCGCAAAGCGCCGGCGTGGCGGGTTTCGTCCATCTCGACAAGCGAGACGCGGTGCACGTGGCACCGCCGCCGGAGACACCACTGGGCCTGGTCATCACCAATCCGCCCTACGGCGAGCGCCTGGGCGATCGTGCCGAGCTGCCGGCGCTCTATCGCGACTTCGGCCAGGCCCTGAAGGACCGTTTCGCCGGCTGGCGCGCGGCGGTGCTGGCCGGCGACGAGGAACTGGGTCGTGCGCTGCGCCTCAGCCCCGACAAACGCTACGCCCTGTTCAACGGCGCGCTGGAAACCCCGCTGCTGACCTACGCCCTGCGCGCGCGTGACGAAGCCCCGCGCGAAGCGAAGCCGTTGTCGCCCGGTGCGGAGATGCTGAAGAACCGCCTGGAAAAGAATGTCCGCCATCTGCGCAAGCGGCTCACCCGCGAGGGCATCACTTGCTGGCGCGCCTACGACCAGGACCTGCCCGAGTACGCCGCCGCCATCGACGTCTACGAAAACTGGCTGCATATCCAGGAATACAAGGCGCCGCAGGACGTGCCGGTGGACGTGGCGCGCATCCGCATGCGCGAGATCGGCCGCGTGGCCAGCGAGGTGTTCGGCATTCCCCGTGAGCGCATCGCGGTGAAGACGCGCGAGCGCGGCAAGGGTGGCTCGAAGTACGGTCAGTTCGACCAGAAGGGCGAGTTCATCGAGGTGGGCGAGGGCGGCCTCCGTTTCCTCATCAACCCCACCGATTACCTGGACACCGGCCTGTTCCTCGACCATCGCCTGGTCCGCGAGAAGATCCGCGAACTGGCGCCGGGCAAGCACTTCCTCAACCTGTTCGCCTATACGGGCACGGCCAGTGTCTACGCGGCGGCCGGCGATGCGCGCGACACCACCACCGTGGATCTGTCCGGCACCTACCTGGACTGGGCATCGCGCAACCTGGCGTTGAACGGGTTCGAAGGTGCACGCCATCGGCTGGTGCAGGAAGATGCCCTGACCTTCCTCGAGAAGCGCTCGATGCAGTACGGGCTGATCTACGTCGACCCACCGACCTTCTCCAACTCCAAGAAGGCCGACGACTTCGACGTGCAGCGCGATCACGTGAAGCTGCTGATGCTGTGCCTGGACCGGCTGCTGCCGGACGGGGTCATTGTTTTCTCGAACAATTTCCGCCGTTTCCAGCTTGATAAGGCCGCGCTGGAACCCCACTTTTCCATTGAGGACTGGAGCGCTCCCAGCATCCCGTTCGACTTCTCCCGCCGGCACAACATCCACGGTTGCTGGCTGCTCCGGAAACCGTTCGTGAATCCGTGGAAAACGTGAATTGAGGGTGTAGAAAACTTCAGATTGGATTCAGTGGCCGAGCGCGAATCTGCAGTCAACACCCGGAGGTAACTGTCATGAAAGGTAAGTTCGTAAAGTCCGCTCTCGTCCTCGCCGCTGCGGGTCTGATGGCGTTCGCACCCGGCGCGTTTGCCCGCGGTGGTTATTACGGCGGCTACCATGGCGGTTACGGCTATGGCTACCACGGTGGTGGTTACTACGGCGGCCGTGGCGGCTACTACGGTCGCGGTCACTACGACCACGCCGGGCGCTGGATCGCTGGCGCCATCGTCGCCGGTGCGGTGGTCGGCCTGGTCGCCAACGCCACGCAGCCGCGTACGGTGGTCTACGACAACGGCCCGGGCTATTACTACGCCCCGCCTACCCGCACGGTCGTCTATGACGACGCGCCGGTGGTCACCCGCCGCGTGACCACCACGACCACCTACGTGGACGATGGTTACGGTGGCACCCGTTATGTGCGTGACGACGGGTATTGATCGGAGTCGTTTTCGGTTGAGTGGTTTGATGGAGGAGCCCGGCGCAAGCCGGGCTCTTTTTGTTTTGGGGCGGACGTTTCGTGGTGGATTGCCGTGAGGGCTCGCCTTCGGCATCGCGTTTGGCATTGGGCCGTGGAGCAAGAGCCGACGGGTAGCCCCCTCGGTGCCACGCCTGCGGCGACCCGCTAGGGAAGGGCTGCTCCGCGGCCCTATGTTTATTGCCCTTCGGGCACGGGTCGGGCTTCGAACGGAGGTTTCCGATTCGACCTCCTGTCTCAGCGGAAACGGCCGGCCGTCCTGGCCGGCCCCCTGCGGGCTTTTTCCGTTCGAAGCCCTCGCCTGCGTCTACCGGCCCCGAGGGGGCTACCCGCCGGCTCTTCCTCAAACTGAGGTGGGATGTTGGGCGAGCAGCGAGGGGTGGTGAACGAGTAGCGGGAGGGGTACGGCGTCGCCGCTTTGTTGGCTTTTCGCCCACATCGTGGGCTCCTACCTCGGGGGGTAGGGCAGGTGTTGGAATACCCGACGCATGATCTATCGGCTGGGTAGGAGCGCACGCACGTGCGCGAACCCTCGACGTACCTAAGGCGACGGATGCCATGCGCAACAGGCAAGCGAGCGGTCCCAGCAACGAAGCGAAACCCAGCTCTGCTCTGCGCTCGACCCCAACCCACCTCAGTTTGAGGAAGAGCCGGCGGGTGCCACCCTCGGGGCCGGTAGCCGCAGGCGAGGAAAGGCCCGAAGGGGGCCGGCCAGGACGGCCGGCCATTTTCGCTGAGACAGGATGTCGAATCGAAAATCCCCGTTCGAAGCCCGACCCGGCCCGAAGGGCAATAAATAAACGGCCGCGGAGCGGCCTTTCCCTAGCGGGTCGCCGCAGGCGTGGCCACGAGGGTGGCACCCGCCGGCTCTTGCTCCGCGACGCCAAGGCTCGAGCCCCAACGCGATGCCGAAGGCGAGCCCGCCTCAACCACCCGGAGACGGCAGCTGCGCACCCGAGCCGCGGCGCTTTGCGCTCTTCTTCATCGATTCGAATGTGGCCTTGTCGATCGTCTGCACGGACTGGACCTGGCACGGTGGCTCGTTGCGGCGAAGGATTTTCTCATCGATGCCGCCGCAGATACGCATCTCGCCCATGGCCTTGTCGCTGTTGGACGACTTGAAGCGGATGCCGCCGCCCAGATCCATCCGCGGGCAGTCAGCGCTGGTCTTCACCACGAAATGGTTGGGCCCGTTGCGCACCGCCACCGTACGCGCGTCGACCACCGCCCATTCGTTGATGCGGTCGGTGCGCAGGCAGTCGTTGAAGGGCAGTTCGTTACGGGCCTGGGGGGAGGAGCCGGGACGGGGTGTGTTGTCCTGCGCGTGCGCGGTGAACGCGCCTGCGAGCAGAAGAGCGCTGGTAAACAGGATTCGGGCAGTCATGACGCGGTCCTCCGGGAGGAATGGCGATGTTAAGCCGGGATCGGCCCACGGGCCAGATTGACAGGGGCCACGGTGCACCTTTCGTTAAGGGCGTGAAGGGCGCCACTCACGTTCGTTGAACGTTTCCTCGGCCATCCTTTCCGTAATGACTGACGCTAATACGGCCGCACAGGAGGCCAGCGCATGACGGTCCGCCCGCTTGGCCTCGACCCGACCCCCGCGGCCCCTGCGGACCTCGCCACGCGTTTCCTGGGCGTACGCCGTCGCAGTGCCGAATTGGCATCGCATCTGCGTCCGGAGGACACCGTCATCCAGTCGATGCCGGACGCCAGCCCGACCAAGTGGCACCTTGCCCACACCACATGGTTCTTCGAGCACTTCGTCCTGGGTCGTACCCAAGGCTATGTGCCGGCGAACCCGGAATGGCACTTCCTGTTCAACTCGTACTACCAGTCGGTAGGCCCGATGCACGCGCGCCCCAGTAGGGGAATGATCACGCGGCCGGACTTCGCCGAAGTGCTGGATTACCGGCGCCGTGTGGACGATGCCGTGGCCGAGCGTCTCATGCACAACGACGATCCGGCACTGGCTGTCGTGATCGAGCTGGGCTGCCAGCATGAGCAACAGCACCAGGAATTGCTTCTCACCGACATCAAGCACGCGTTTGCGCAGAATCCCCTGGAGCCGGCGTTCGCCGCCGAGGCGCCGCGTGCGCTCTCCGTGGCCGCGCCTGCCTTGCGCTATGTGCCGTTCGACGAAGGCGTGGTGGAGGTGGGTCATGCCGGCGACGGTTTTCACTTCGACAACGAAGGGCCGCGCCATCGCACCTGGCGCCAGGCGGGTTCGCTGGCCAATCGTCCGGTGACCAATGCCGAGTTCCTGGCATTCGTGCAGGACGGCGGCTATCGCGACCCGTTGCTGTGGTTGTCGGACGGCTGGGCCACCGTGCAGGCCGAGGGTTGGCAGCGTCCGCTCTACTGGGACGAGGCGTGCGAGACGGAGTTCACCTTGCAGGGCCGCCGGGCCATCGATCCGCACGCGCCGGTGTGCCACATCAGCTATTTCGAGGCCGACGCGTTCGCGCGCTGGGCCGGCGCGCGGCTGCCGACAGAGGCCGAATGGGAAACCATGGCCGCGTCGCTGCCGATACGCGGCAATTTCCAGGACAACGGTTTGTTCCACCCACGTGCGTCGTCGTTTGAAACCGACCTGGGTCAGATGTACGGCGACGTTTGGGAATGGACGATGAGCCCATATGTCAGTTATCCGGGGTTTCGTCCACTGGACGGTGCGCTGGGGGAATACAACGGCAAGTTCATGAACGGTCAGTGGATACTCCGCGGAGGCTCCTGCGCGACGCCCTCCGATCATATTCGTGCCACCTACCGTAATTTTTTTCCTCCCCATGCGCGCTGGCAGTTCACGGGGATACGACTGGGAAACGATCGATGAGTGCTCAACCCAAAGACATCCGTGTCGACGACCGCCATCCGGATGTCGAGGACACCCTCGAGACCGTCCGGCGCGGACTCGGGGCCAAGATCAAGAAGCTGCCGTCGCGCCTGTTCTATGACGAGCGCGGTTCGGCGCTGTTCGAGGCCATCTGCGAACAGCCGGAGTACTACCTCACGCGAACCGAGATCCGCATCATGCGCGATCATGCGGCAGACATTGCCCATGTGATCGGGCCCGATGTACGCCTGGTCGAATACGGCAGTGGCAGTGGGATCAAGACGCGGATGCTCCTCGAGCACCTGGTCACGCCCGTGGCCTATGTGCCGGTGGAGATCTCGCGCACGGCGCTGATGGAAAGCGTCGCCGAATTATCCACGCGCTTCCCCGATGTGCCCATGCAGCCGGTGTGCGCCGACTTCACCCAGCCGTTGCGGCTGCCGGTGGCCTCGCGTTCGCCACGGCGCACCGTCATCTACTTCCCGGGTTCGACCATCGGTAATTTCGAGGCGAAGGATGCGGTGAAGATCCTTCGCCAGATGCGCGCCGAGATGAGCGACGGCGGCGGTGTGCTGGTCGGCGTGGACCTGAAGAAGGACGCCGCGCAGATCGAGGCCGCCTACAACGACGCCGCCGGTGTCACGCGCGATTTCACGCTCAACATGCTGGTGCGGCTGAATCGCGAGGTCGGCACCGATTTCGATCTGGATGCGTTCCGCCACCGCGCACGCTACAACGTGCTGGCCGGCCGGATCGAGACCTCGCTGGTCAGCACCCGCCACCAGGTGGTGCATGTGGGCAGCGATGCCTTCACCTTCCGCGAGGACGAAGCGATGCAGGTGGAGTACAGCTGCAAGTATTCGCTGGACGACTTCGCGCAGATGGCGAACAAAGCCGGTTTGTCGGTGGAGCAGGTCTGGATGGACGAGGATCGCCGCTTCAGCGTGCAGTACCTGGTGCGGACGACGCCCGCTGGCTGAGTGCCTGTTCGGTGAGGTTATCGTCTATCGGCAGCCGCTGCGCCGATAGACGATGACCCGTAGGAGCGCTCGATGCGCGCGACATGTTTTCGCGGAACCTCTGGAGCTGGCGCGCCAGCCGACAGGTTTGGCCTCAAAACATGTCGCGCGCATCGCGCGCTCCTACGTGTAGACGTTGGATTAACCCGGCCGGCGGGCGCCCAGGGAGACCAGCAGGTCTTGCGCGGTGCGGATGCGCTCGGCGCTGCCGGGTAGCTCGAGTATTACTCTCAGCTTGTCCTGGCCGTCCATCTTGAAGATGCGTGGCTGCTGCTGGATCAGCTTGATCAGGGCCATCGGGTCGATATCGGGCTTGTCGCGGAAGGTGATGCGTCCACCGCTGGCGCCGAAGTCCACCTTGCGGATGCCGAGCGGGGTGGCCATGAGCTTCAGTTGCGCGACGGCGAACAGGCACTTGGTCGGGTCGGGCAGCAGGCCGAAACGGTCGATCATCTCGACCTGCAGCTCGCGCAGGCCGTGTTCGTCGCGCGCGCTGGCGATGCGCTTGTACAGCGTCAGGCGCGTGTGGACATCGGGCAGGTAGTCTCCGGGGATCAGCGCGGGCAGGTGCAGTTCCACCTCGGTCTCGTGCTCGGAGGTGAGGTCGAAGTCCGGCACCTTGCCCGACTTCAGCGCGCGCACCGCGCGGTCCAGCAACTCGGTATACAGCCCGAAGCCGATCTCCTGGATCTGTCCGGACTGTTCCTCGCCCAGCATCTCGCCTGCACCGCGGATCTCCAGGTCGTGGGTGGCGAGCGTGAAGCCGGCCCCCAGTTCCTCCAGCGAGGCCAGTGCTTCCAGGCGCTTCTCCGCATCGGCGGTCATCGCCTTGCGGTCGGGCACGATGAGGTAGGCATAGGCGCGGTGATGCGAGCGACCCACGCGTCCGCGCAACTGGTGCAGCTGGGCCAGGCCGAAGCGGTCGGCACGGTTCACCACGATGGTGTTGGCGGTGGGGATGTCGATGCCCGATTCGATGATGGTGGTGGACACCAGCACGTTGAACCGCTGCCGGTGGAAATCGGCCATCACCTGTTCCAGCTCGCGCTCGGGCATCTGGCCGTGGGCGACGCGGATGCGTGCCTCGGGCACCAGTTCGCCCAGCTCGCGTGAGATGCGCTCGATCGACTCCACTTCGTTGTGAAGAAAGTAGACCTGGCCACCGCGGGCCAGCTCGCGCTGGATGGCTTCACGGATCAGCGCGGGTTGATAGGTGGAAATCAGCGTGCGCACGGCCGTGCGATGGGCCGGTGGCGTGGCGATGATCGACAGGTCGCGCAGGCCGCTCATCGCCATGTTCAGCGTGCGCGGGATCGGCGTGGCGGTGAGGGTCAGCAGGTCCACCTCGGCGCGCAGCTTCTTCAGCTGTTCCTTCTGGCGCACGCCGAAACGCTGTTCCTCGTCGACGATGACCAGGCCCAGGTCCTTGAAGCGGATGTCCGGGCCGAGCAGCTTGTGCGTACCGACGATGACGTCGATCTGGCCGTCGGCCAGCCGTTGCAGCGCGCCGTCCACTTCCTTCTTCGACTTGAAGCGGGAGATGACGTCCACGCGCACCGGCCAGTCCGCGAAGCGGTCGGCAAAGTTGCGGTAATGCTGCTGGGCGAGCAGGGTGGTCGGCACCAGCACGGCCACCTGCTTGCCCGCGGTGGCCGCGGCGAACGCGGCACGCAGGGCGACCTCGGTTTTGCCGAAGCCCACGTCGCCGCAGACCACGCGATCCATGGCGCGGGGCGCTGCCAGGTCGACGATGACCGCATCGATCGCCGCCTGCTGGTCCGGCGTTTCCTCGAACGGGAAGGTGGCCGCGAATTCCTCGATCATCGGGCGGTCGACGGACAGCGACTGGCCCTGGCGCGCCTCGCGCTGGGCGTAGATGCCCAGCAGTTCGGCGGCGACATCGCGGACCTTCTCGGCGGCTTTCTTTCGTGCGCGCTCCCAGGCATCGCCACCCAGCGAGTGCAGCGGTGCCAGTTCAGGTGCGGTGCCCGTATAGCGGCTGACCAGACCGAGCTGGGCCACCGGCACGTAGAGCTTGTCGCCCTTGGCGTACTCGATGGTGAGGAACTCGCCGGGCATGTCGCCCACGTCCAGGGACACCAGCCCCTGGTAACGGCCGACACCGTGATCGATGTGGACAATGGGCGAGCCGATGGACAGCTCGGTCAGGTCCTTGATGATGCTTTCGGGATCGCGCGCGGCACCGGCGCGACGCTTGCGATCGGTGCGCACGCGTTCGCCGAACAACTCGCGCTCGGTGAGCACGGTGAAGGCCGGCTTCGTGATCGCGAAACCCTGCTCCAGGGACGCGACCGTGATGGCGAGCTTCTCGTCGCGGGCGAGGAAATCCTTCCAGCTGTCGAGGTTGACCGGTTTCAGGCCGGCGCCGGCCAGCTGCTCGATCAGCGCCTCGCGGCGGCCGGCGGAGTCCGCCGCGATCAGTACGCTGCCCTTGTAGCTGGACAGGAAATGCTTAAGAGCCGCGCCGGGTTCGTCGCCCTTGCGGTTCAGCGGCACGTCCGGTGCCGGTTGCGTGCCCAGGTCCACGGCGCGCTCGTGGCCGGCGGGCACCACGTCGATCCGCACCTGCTTGTTGAGGCGTTCGCGCAGTTGCTCCGGTGGCAGGTAGATCTCTGCCGGCGGCAGCACCGGGCGCTCGATGTCGTGCGCGCGCTGGTCGTAGCGCTCCGCAGTCTGCGTCCAGAACTGCTCCGCGGCGGCCAGCGTGCCCTCGCCGAGGACGAACATCGCATCGCCGGCGATGTAATCGAACAGGGTTTCGGTCGCGCCGAAGAACAGCGGGAGGTAGTACTCGATACCGCCGGGCGTCACGCCTTCCTTCATGTCCTGGTAGAGCGGACAGCGACGGATGTCGATGGGAAAGCGTTCGCGAAGGTTGGCGCGGAAGTTCTTCGCCGCGTCTTCGGTCAGCGGGAATTCGCGTGCGGGCAGCAGATCGACGCTGTCCACTTGGTGGGTGGAGCGCTGGGTCTCGGTGTCGAAACTGCGGATGGACTCGATCTCGTCGTCGAACAGCTCCACGCGGTAGGGCTCGTCGGCACCCATCGCGTAGATGTCGATGAGTGCACCGCGCACGGCGAAGTCGCCCGGTTCGGCCACCTGCGGCACGTTGCGGTAGCCAGCGGCCTCCAGCCGACGCTGCTCGGCGCCCAGGTCGAGTTTCTGGCCCTTGCGCAGTACCAGCCCCGACCCGGTGATATGGGTGCGTGGCGCGATCCGCTGCATCAGCGTCGCCACCGGCACCACCAGCACGCCGCGCCGGGTGGTGGGCAGGCGGTAGAGCGTGGCGATACGCTGGGATACCACTTCCGGATGCGGACTGAAGACGTCGTAGGGCAGGGTCTCCCAGTCCGGAAAATGCAGCACCGGCAGTTCGCCGGCGAACACCGCCAACTCGCTTTCGAGGTTGTCGGCACTGCGGGTATCGCGGGTGACCACGACCAGTACGCCCTCGTGCTCGCGTGCCGCCTCGGCGACTTCGAGCGCCCACGCTGAGCCATGGGGCGTGGCCCAGTAGCGGCGGGTCTTGGCGGTAGCGGGGAGCGACGGGCGGGAGAGCACTAGAGGCATGGAGTCGGCTTGGCAGCTTGCGGACAAGCCGACGATTGTACTACCTGGCCGTGAAGGGCCAGCGGTGCCGTCCGTCCGGGCGGGGTCAGTCGGTGATGTCCGGCTCGAAGAAACTCCAGCGGACATCCGTGAACTCGGCCTTGAAGTCGGCCTCGACGATGTTGATCGCCTCGACCATCGCCCGCGCGGTGGGCGAGGGACTCATGCGGGCCTTGATCGCCACCATCACCTCGTTGCCCATCTGCAGTGTGAGCAGGTTGTAGACGGTGTCGATTTCCGGGCGAGCCTCGAGGAAGGCCATCATCTGCACGCGGCGCTTCGGCTCAACGCCCTGGCCGATCAGCAGCGCCTTGACCTCGCGCGCCACGGCCACCGCCACCACGATCAGCAACACGCCGATGGCGATGGTGCCGATGGCGTCGAACATGAGGTTGCCGGTGAGCATGGTGAGCACGACGGCGATCAGCGCGAAGCACAGGCCCATCAGCGCCGCCAGGTCTTCGCCGAAAATCACCAGCAGTTCGCTGGCGCGGGTTTCGCGAAACCACTGCCACAGCGGCTGGTCGCCGCGGGCCTTGTTCACTTCCTGCATGCAGCCATGCATGGAAATGCCCTCGGTGACGATCGAGAAGGCCAGCACGCCGATCGCCAGCCATGCCCACTTGAGCGGCTCGGGATGGGTCAGCTTGTGCACGCCCTCGTACACCGAGAACATGCCGCCGACGCTGAAAAGCAGGATCGCCACGAGGAACGACCAGAAATACAGCGCACGGCCCCAGCCGAGCGGATAGTCCGCCGACGGGGGGCGCTTGGCCTGGCGCATGCCCAGCAGAAGCAGCCCCTGGTTGCCGCAATCGGCCAGGGAATGGACCGCCTCGGCCAGCATGGCCCCGGAGCCGGTAAAGATGGCCGCCACGAGCTTGGCGACGAAGATGGCGAAATTGGCTCCGAGCGCAAGAAAGATCGCGCGCTTCGAATCGGCGTGTCCCGACATGTGATCCCTGTTCCCGATGGGTAATCGTAGGATCTTACCGTAGGATGCCCACGCCCACGCCGAAACTCACGTTCGGATGGCCACCGGACATCTCCTTGGCCGTCCATACGTGCGACTGGTTCACTGTCACCAGCGGGAAGGTGTACGAGGCCTGGCCAACGTTGGACGCGCGCGTGCCGTTGAGGCGCCCGGATACCGTGACCAGGCCGCCCGCCGGGTAATCCAGGCTTTCGACATAACCGGGCATGGCGGCGATGAAGCGGCCGTTGCCGGTGTCGTTGGCCTGCGGCCGCTGCGAGCGGTCCAGCGGATAGGCGAGGATCTCGATTTCGCTGTGGTCGGCGAAGTTGCTGACCTTGACGATGCGCCCGCCCCAGATGACGTCGGCGCTGCCGTAGCGTTCCGGCTCTCGGGCCACCTGGGACGGCGGCACGGCGGCATTGTTGGGGGTCGGCTTGTAGATCGGTGCCGGCGCGCAAGCGGAAAGAGCGGCGGCGAGCACGAAAGCGGCGGCGGTCGAACGGACGGTCTGGGGGCGCATGGGTCGGCTCCTGGCGTGTAACCCAATCTACCGCCGACGGACTGAACGTGGCGACTGCGGCGCGTGGGCTACATCTTCATCCTTGCCTTCCTCGACCAGCCAGGTCAGGCGGTATTCGGACTGGCCGGCGGTGCCCAGGAGTTTCGGCAGCAGCCTGAGGGAATCGCGCAGGGCGTCATCGAGCTTCCACGGCGCGTTCACGATGGCGATGCCGGTGCCGTTCAACCGCAGCGGGGAGTCGTCCGGACGCAGCAGCAGTTCGGCCACCAGCACGCGCCGGGCGCCGCACTTGGTCAGCCAGCGGTGGAACGGCTGGACATGGCTGCGCAGCTTGATCGGATACCAGACGGCGTAGACGCCGGTGGGCCATTTTTCCAGCGCGGCTTTCAGCGTCTTCTCGATCAACCGGAACTCGGCTTCCTGCGCCTCGAACGGGGGATCGATAAGGACCAGACCGCGTTTTTCCTTCGGCGGAACGAACGCCTTCATGGCTTCGTAGCCGTCGCGCTCGTGCACGTGGATGCGCTTGTCGTGATGGAACAGCTGGCGCAGGGCGCTGGACTCGTCGTTGCGCAGGTCCACCATCTGGGCGGAATCCGTCTGCCGCATGAGGTGCGCGGCGATCCACGGCGAGCCCGGGTAGTAACGCAGCGTATCGCTACCCTCGTTGCAGGCCCGGACGATCTCGAGGTACTTCCACAGCAGGGGCGGCAGCCCGCTGGCGGTCTTGAGGATGCCGAAGCCTTCGTCCGCCTCGGCCGTCTTGCGTGCCTCGTTGCCCTGAAGGTCGTAGCGGCCGCCGCCGGCGTGGGTGTCGATGTAGCAGAACGGCGAGGCCTTCTGCTTCAAGGCATCGATCAGGGCCACGAGCACCATGTGCTTGAGGACATCGGCAAAATTGCCGGCATGGTAAGCGTGACGGTAGTTCATAAGGGGAGTATACCGGCCGAAGGCCGGTATACCGTAGGAGCGCACGATGTGCGCGAGTGCTTTTCGCACCAGTCCCCCACCTCTAAGCGCCAGCGCCGAGGTTGTCGCGAAAAGATGTCGCGCACATACGTGAACTCCTACAGCCGCATCGAGCAGCCCCTCAATACGCGAACGTCACCCGCTTCTTCGCCGCATCGCCTTTCTCGATCCGGTCCAGCACGCCGATGGCGAAATCCGCCGTGGAAATTTTGCTGTGCCCGGCGGCATCGACCAGCAACTGCTCGCCACCGACGCGGAAGCTGCCCTTCCGCTCACCGGGCGCGATCTCGGCGGCGGGACTGATATAGGTCCAGTCCACGGCCGCCGTGCTGGCGCGGAAGGCCTTCAGCGCCTCGATCTGCGCATTGGCGGACGCTTTCCAGGCCTCGGGGAAGTGCGGATCGTCGATGACGCGCACGCCGGGCGCCGCCTCCAGGCTACCGGCGCCGCCGACCCAGGCGAAGCGCTTCACGTGCGCGGCGGCGAGTGCGTCGAGCAGGGTGGTGGCCTGGCGGGGGACATTGGCGGGATCGGCGTGGTCGTTGAGGCTGGCGATGGCGGCATCGGCGCCGCCGAGGGACGGAGCGAACGAGGCCGGCTCGGCCACGTTGCCCTTCACCACGTGAAGCTTCGGATGCTTCGTGGCGAGCTTCGACGGGTCGCGGACCACCGCCGTGACCTCATGGCCGCGGGCCAGGGCCTCGTCGAGGATGACGTTGCCGATATTGCCGGTGGCGCCGAACAGAATGATCTTCATGGGTAAACCTCGGGTTCGGTGGGGTAGGCGCACAGCATGCGCCGCGTATCGTTACGGAAAAACCACTCCTGACGCGATTCATCGTAAAGTCTTGCTTTACGATCTTGACCGAGCCCCATGGCCATCGATATCAATCTCAACCGTTTAGGCGTCTTCGTCGCCCTGGTTCGTGCCGGCTCGTTCACGGCCGCCGCCGAGCAACTGGGCACGACCAAGGCGATGGTCAGCCAGCACCTGGCCCGTCTGGAAGCCGAACTCGGCGTGCAGCTTCTGGTGCGCAGCACCCGCCGTATGGCTCTGACCGACGCGGGTGAGCGTTTCCACGAGGATTGCGCGCGTGTGCTGGCGGAGGCGGAAGCCGCGATCGCCCGCCTGGGCGAATGTCGCGACACCCCGATGGGTACGCTGCGCATCAGCGCAGCGAACGACCACGGCATCAACGTCGTGGCACCGGCCCTGGCCGCCTATGCCGAGCGCTACCCGCAGGTCCGCGTGGAACTGGTGGTCACCGACACCGTGACCGACCTGATCGCCGAGCGCTTCGACCTGGCCATCCGCCTCGGCTGGCTGCGCGACTCCAGCCTGCGCGCGACGAAGCTGTCGAGTTTCCGGCAATGCCTGGTGGCATCCCCCGCCTATCTCGCCCGCCATGGCACACCCACGGTGCCCGAGGATCTGTCCACGCACCGCTGGATCGCGGTCAGCGTGCTTGCCTCGCCGACCCGCTGGGTGTTCAAGGATCCGAACGCCCCGGACTGCGTGGTGCAGACCCGCGCCGTCGCCAGCGCGAACAGCGCCACGGCGGCGTACCGCTTCGTGCTCGAAGGCCTGGGCCTATCGGTGTTGCCCGATTACATCGTGGAGGCCGAACTGAAAGCGGGCGGCCTGGTGGCCCTGTTGCCGGGCTATACCTTGCCCGCGGGCGGGGTGCACGCCGTCTACCCGGGCAGCCAGCCGCCAGTGAAGGTGCGGGCGTTCATCGACCTGCTCAAGGAACGCCTGGCCTGAACGCGCCGCGCCGCGTGGCGCGCCCGCCGCTCAGGTGACCTGGTTACCCAGCCGAAGGTTGATCCCCAGCTTGGCCGCCAGCTGGCGCATGTGCTCGTCATCGCGCGAGGACGTGATCCAGCCGGCGTAGACGTCGTCGTCTTCCGCTTCGCGGGCCCACAACGTGTAACCGTACTGGTTGAGCTGGTCGAAGGCGCGGCTGAAGATCTCCGGCCCGTCGATGTCCTCGTGGAATTCGTCCTCGCTGGGGTCGCCGTCCCAGTCGATGGTGACGTCGCTCCAGCGCGAGACCAGCTCGGCGATCGCCTCCACCAGCGTGCGGGTTTCGTCGGCATCCACTTCGAAACTGGACTGCCAGTCGGTGACCTGCGCCACGACACGGATGGGATCGTCGTCGCCCTGGTCCTCGATTTCCGTGCGGTAGTCGGTGAACTGGCGCAGCGCGTTTTCCTCGTCGCCCGGGTTGATCAGCAGCAACAGCTGCCACACCTGCGACTCGACCGTCTCCTCGCCTTCTTCGTCGTCGAACTCGCGTTCTTCGGGGTAATCGTCGTCGTAGCTCATGGGGAAGGACCTGTGGAGAACTGGCGAAATCATCGCACGATGCGCGTCAAAGCGTCGCAGTCCTTGAAATGGACGTCCAATCGACCGGGTTGACATCGGGTCGCTGCGGTGCAACAAATGGCACCCGGCCCTATCCAGGCGACACCCGCTCACCGTGAACGCTCACACCTGCCACGCACCTGCCTTTCCGTCGATGTCAGCGGCCGCGCCGCGATGTCCGGTCGGCGCTGCGTGTCGTTCGTGTCGACGGGCCTGAGCGACTGACGCCACGCGTTGCGCGTGTCCTGCGGGTCCGCCGCAGGTAACGATATTTTCGATCTTTTCCGGCCATGCCGGCTGCCGCTGCTTTTCGCCGCGGCGTCATGCCGCCGTTCCCGGCTATCCGGCGCCTCAGGTGCCGATCCTTCCATCGTTTTCCAGGGGAAAGTCCCACCCATGTCGCCTTCGACCCATCGTCGTCACCCGTTGTCCCTCGCGCTGGCCCTCGTGCTCGGCGCCACGTCCGCCCATGCCCAGGAGGCCGCCCCGGCGGACAAGGCGGAATCGGCAAAACCGAGCCAGCTGGACACCGTGATCGTCACCGGCACGCGCAGCACCGAGCGCACCGTATCCAGCTCGTTGCAGGCGATCGACGTCATCACCCCGCAGCAGCTGCAGCAGACCGGCGCCACCCAGCTGACGGCCGCGCTGGCGCGGCTGGTGCCGTCGCTCAATTTTCCGCAGCCGACCACGATCAGCGGTGCCGAAGTGGCCCGTCCCGTGACCTTGCGCGGTCTCAGCCCGGACCAGGTGCTGGTACTGATCGACGGCAAGCGCCAGCACGCCGGTGCCTTCCTCAACCTGGGCGGTGCGATCGGGCGCGGTTCGAATCCCGTGGACCTCAACGCCATCCCCGTCTCGGCGGTGGAGCGTATCGAGGTGCTGCGTGACGGGCAGTCGGCGCGTTACGGCTCCGATGCCATCGGTGGCGTGATCAACGTGATCCTGAAGAAGTCCGGCACGGGCGGGCAGGTGACCGCCAAGTTCGGCGGCTATGACGCGGGCGATGGCCTCCAGCGCCAGCTGAGCGCGGATACCGGCTTCAAGCTGGGCGACAAGGGCTCGATCCATGTCGCCATCGACACGCAGAACAACGACGGCACCAATCGCGCCGGCCTGGATCGCACGGCCGCCTCGGTCGGCACCACCTACGGGAAGAGGGTGTACTGGCTGGGCGAACCCGCCGTGCAGTCGAACAAGGTGTCGCTGGTGGGGCAGTACGCCTTCAGCAAGGCGGCCGAGGTGTATGTCGAAGCGCTCTACCGGCGCGATCGCGACGAGACCGCCAGCCTCTATCGTCACCGCGGTGAATCGACCAACGTCGCGTCGATCTATCCGCAGGGCTACCTGCCGGTGAACGTGCCCATCGTCAACGACACCACGCTGACCGCCGGCGTGCGCGGCGAATTCGACAGCGGATGGCATTACGACGCCTCGGTCAGCCACGGCTCGAACGAATACGACCAGCGCAGCCACGCGATCAACGCGGACTACTACCGCGCGTTCGGCAGCACGCCGTTCTTCATCCAGGGCGCCGATTACAAGACCAACCAGCAGGTGGCCAACCTCGACATCGGCAAGGAATTCAGCCCGTCGTGGTTGCCCAACCCGATCAGTGTGTCGTTCGGTGCGGAATACCTGCGCCAGGGCTACAAGGTGAAACCGGGCGACGCCGTCTCGCAGTACGGTGCCAACGGCGGCATCACCGGCGACCTGCAAGGCAACTGGCAGCGCCACGACACGTCCGTGTACGTGGACCTCGATACCAACCTGACCGACCGTTTCGCGGTGTCGCTGGCCGGCCGCCATGAGCAGTACAGCGACTTCGGCGGCACCACGTCGGGTGCGTTGTCCGGACGGTTCGACTTCACCCCGCGCGTGGCCCTGCGTGGCAGCGTCGGCACCGGGTTCCGTGCGCCCACGCTGGTGCAGCAGCACTACGCGGATATCTCGTCGCAATTGCAGGACCTCGGCCAGGGCCAGGTGCTGGTGCAGTCGGGCACGTTCCCCGTGGACTCCGCGGCGGCCAGCCTGCTCGGCGCTGTGAAGCTCAAGCCGGAGAAGTCGCGCAGCGCCACGCTGGGGTTGGTGCTGGAACCGCTGGACGGCTGGAATGTCAGTGCCGACGCGTACTGGATCAAGATCGCCAACCGGATCAACCTGTCGTCCAACATTCCGGTCAACACGCCGGCCGTCAACGCCTACCTGGCCGCCAACGGCGTCGATGCGAATTACCAGTCGATCCGCTATTTCACCAATGCGGTGAACACACGCACGCGCGGGCTCGACATCGTCAGCCAGTACGGTTTCGATCTTGCGAACGGCGATCGCCTCAATACCACCGTGGGCTGGGCATACAACGAGAACAAGGTGACGCGGGTGAAGCCGAACCCGGCGATCCTCGACGAACTGGGCGTGGCGGTGCAGCGTGTCGAGCGCCGCGAACGCCTCGGGCTGCTGGGCGATACCAATCCGCGGACCAAGCTCGATGTCGGCTTCGACTACCTGCACAGCCGCTGGGCGGCGCACGCCAACGTGCAGCGCTACGGCAGCTACACCGTCTACAGCAACAGTGGCCCGGCACTGGACCAGGACTTCGACCACCGCTGGACGCTCGACGTATCGGCCGACTACAACCTCGACCGCTGGACGTTCACCGCCGGCGCGGACAACGCGTTCAATGCGCGGCCGGAGCAGGTGAAGTACGCCAACTCCACCAGCGGTAACTTCAAGTACAGCCTGTTTTCGCCATTGAGCTGGAATGGCCGTTACTACTACGCCAGCGTGACCTACCGGTGGGATTGATGTCGATGCGTGCCTTTATGCTTGCCTTGTCGCTGACCGCCACCGCGGCGGTCGCCACGCCGGCCGCGGACGCACCGCTGGTCGGTTTCACCCCAGCATCGTCCGTTGCCGAACGCGAGACGGAGCGTCGCGTGGACGCCGCGCTGGCCGGCGCCGACCTTGACGGCTGGCTGCGCCGACTCACCTCGGCGCCCAACCACGTGGGCTCGCCGCACAACGACGAGAACGCCCGCTTCATCGCCGACAGCCTGCGTCAATGGGGCTGGGACGTACAGGTGGAGTCCACCCGCGTGCTCGTCGCCTATCCCACGGTGCAGAAGCTTGGCCTGCTGGACGGCGACGGCTACGCGGCGGACTTCACCGAGCCGGCGGTGGCCGGCGATGCCGACACCGCGCGGCGTGACGGCGTGCTGCCGGGCATGGAGGCGTACAGCCCCGACGGCGCGGTGGACGCGCCGATGATCTACGTCAACGAGGGACTGGCGAAGGACTATGCCGACCTGGCGCGCACGGGCCAGTCCGTGGCGGGCAAGGTGGTGCTGGTGAAGTCCAGCGGCGCCGGTCGCTGGGTGAAGCCGCGGCTTGCCCAGCAGCACGGTGCGGCAGGCGTGGTCATCTACTCCGATCCCCAGGCCGACGGGTTCACCAAGGGCGAGGTTTATCCCACCGGCGCATGGCGCACGCCGCGCACCGTGCAGCGCGGCACGCTGGGTATCGACAGCGTGCTGGATGCCGCCAGCGCGAAGACGATCCAGGCGGCCAGGCATACCGACGACCTGTCGATCCCGGTGGTGACCATCGGCTACGGCGATGCCGAGCATTTCCTGCGCGCGCTGGGCGGTCGCGTCGTGCCGAACCGCTGGCAGGGTGGACTGCCGCTGACGTATCACATCGGCGGCGAGGCACGTGTCCACCTGGAAGTCCGTTCGCCGTGGGAGTGGCGCACGCTACATAACGTCATCGCCACACTCCGCGGCAGCCGCTACCCGGACGAGTGGGTGATCCGTGGCGTGCACCACGACGCCTGGGTCTACGGGGCCTGGGACCCGCTGGCGGGCACCACGGCGCTGCTGGCCGAAGCGAAAGCCATCGGTGAGCTGGCCAAGGCGGGGGTTCGACCCAAGCGCACCCTTGTCTTCGCCAGCTGGGACGGCGAGGAACTGGGCATCCTGGGCTCGCGTGCCTGGACGGAGCGCCATGCCGCGGAACTGGCGAAAAAGGCGGTGTTCTACCTCAACAACGACACCACCGGCCGCGGCCTGCTCGCCGCCCAGGGCGACCCGTCGATCGGTGCACTGGTGGACGGCGTCGCCGCCGACCTGAGCGATCCGGAGACGGGAGCGAGCGTACAGGCACGCCGTCTGGCCAAGCGTGCCGTGGACGCCGACGAGAAGGGCAGGGAGGTACCTGCTGGCCCGGTCGTCCTGCCTCGGCTGGGCACCGGTTCCGATTACCTGGCCTTCGCCCATCGACTCGGCGTTCCCTCGCTGCATGTTCGTTACGGATACGACCGCGACGGCGACGAGGAAAGCGTGCCGGTCTACCACTCGCTCTACGACACGTATGCGCACTACCAGCGCTTTGGCGACCCCGGCCTGGCCTATGTCGGCCTGCTGGCGAAAACCAATGCCCGCCTGGCCTTGCGTGTCGCCAATGCCGACGTGCTGCCATGGCGATTCACCGTCTTCGCGCAAGCGCTGGGTCGCGATATCGATCGGGTGCAGGCCGGCGCGACGAAAGCCCACGACGAAGCGCAGCGGCACAACGCGCTGCTGGCGGACGGGTCGTACCGCCTGGCGGAGGTGGCCTACCGGCAGTTGCAGCCGCCTTCGCGGGTCGATGACGCATGGCAGCCGGTGGACCTGGACGCCTTGCGTGCGGCGCAGCGTGACTTGCTGGCGGCAGCGACCGCTTACGATGCGGCGGCCGACGCCAGCGGGGACATCCCGCCCGCGGACACCATTCGGATCAATCGTCACCTGCGCGAGGTTGGCGACGCCTACCTGCAGACGGAGGGTCTGCCGCAGCGGCGCGCGTATCGCCACCTGTTGCAGGCACCCGGTCGCAAGGAGGGTGAAGATGTCGCCCCCCTGCCGGGAATCGGCGATGCGATCGACGCTAAAGCGTGGGACGAGGCACGCGACGAGACGGCATTGACCGTGGAAGCGACGCGCAAGGCGACCCAGGCCTTGCAGCGGGCGACCGTCTTGTTGGCGGGGCGGAAACCGTAGTGGCACTTCGACGGAGGGGCGGCTGTCCCGTCCCTTCGGTGCATCGGGCATGCGCTCGGCTATAGTCCGCCGCACTCTCAAGGCGGACGCAGGCATGAACGACACCTCGCAAAAAAACGGGTCGCATCGCAAGAAGGTGTGGGCGCCCATTCGCTACGCGCATGCCCGCCCGCGCCTGCTGGTCGGTGCAGCCGTCGCCGTCATCGCAGCGGTGGTGCTGGAATTCAGCGGGCTGCCGCGTTCGCTGCCGTTGCTGATCGGTTTCGATATCGGTGCCGTGGTCTACTTCGTGCTGCTGTTGCGCATCTTCGTCGGCGCCAATCCGGCCACGATGCGCCGGCAGGCCTCGCAACAGGACACCGGGCGCTGGACCACCCTGCTCAGCGGCGTCGTGCTGTCCGCCGTGGTGCTGGGCGCGGTCACCACCGAGCTGAACTCCAGCGACAAGGGCGGCGTGATGGCGATCGCCGTAGCGGCAAGCACGATCATCCTGGCGTGGACGTTCATGAACACGCTGTTCTCGCTGCACTACGCGCATGGCTACTACGGCGAGTTCGGCGAGCCGCACAAGGGCCTGGAGTTTCCCGGCGACGAAGAACCCGATTACTGGGATTTCGCTTATTTCGCCTTCACCATCGGCATGACCTTCCAGGTGTCCGACGTGCAGATCACCACGCGCTACCTGCGCCGCGTGGGCCTGATGCACAGTGCCATCGCTTTTTTCTTCAACGTTTTCATCATCGCGATCAGCGTGAACGTGGCGGCGGGGAAGGCCTGATTCTTTTGGGTTGGACTTTGGGGGCAGGCTCGCCTTCGGCCTTGCGTTGGGCCTTGCAGCCCTGGCGTTTGGGGAAAGAGCCGGCGGGTAGCCCCCTCGGGGCCACGCCTGCGGCGACCCGCTAAGGAAG
>NZ_JARVRT010000047.1:0-33096 GCF_030209605.1 Luteibacter sp. ME-Dv--P-043b | reverse complement strand
CGTTTTCGCGAGACAGGGATGTCGAGTCGAAAACCCCCGTTCGAAGCCCGACCCGGCCCGTAGGGCAATCAATACATGGCCGCGGAGCGGCTTTCATTGACGGGTCGCCGCAGGCGTGGCCGCGAGGGTGGCACCCGCCGGCTCTTGCCCCAAGCCGCTAAAGGACAAAGGTGGCACGCGGATTGCTTGGCTCAAGAACGACGGCTCCTGGACGATTACTAGGGGCGACCATCCGACCAAGCGAAAGCGAAATCATGACCCTCCTCTGGAGCCAGCACGTACGCCTCCTCGCCAACGCCGCCGCCACGGGCGACGCCGCACGAGTCAGCGCCCTCTCCGCCCAGTACCCGGCGGCCGCCAGCGCGCTCGGCGCCTTGCTCAGGCCTGCCGAGGTGCCGCGAACGCCGCCGGCCACCACCATCCAGGCGATCGAGCAGCAGGGCATGGTGCTGACCAACGCGCAGGCGCTGGGCGTCAGCCTGCAGGATCTGGTGGGCAACCTCGAGGGCGCACGCGACACCGCCGGTCGATTGACGGAGGCCAGCGCCAGGATTTCGACGGCGATCGACCACGCGCACGGCAGCGTCGCGGGCATGGCCGAGTCCGGTAACCAGGGCCAGGCCACCGCAGGCGATCTCGACGGCCAGCTGCGCCTGCTGCGTAGCGCCCTGTCGGGCATGAGCCGCAACCACGCCCAGTTCTCCGAATACTTCACGGCAATCCGCAAGCTGACCGCAGCGGTGCAGGACATCGCCCACCAGACCAATCTGGTCGCCCTCAACGCCGCCATCGAAGCGGCGCGTGCCGGTGAAGCCGGCCGCGGCTTTGCCGTCGTGGCCGACGAGGTGAAGCAGCTGGCCGAGAAGACCACGCAGGCCACCGCCGAGATCGACCAGGTTACGCAGACCGTCGGCGAGTTCTCCGGCCAGCTGGACGACGCCGTGCAGAACAGCCTGCGCCGCCTGGACCAGACCCAATCCGGTATCGCGGGCATGCAGGCCTCGCTGGGGCGCGTCGATGCCGCCGTGCGCGGTGCGCAGGGCAGCCTCGATGCCGCTCGTGAGGGCATGGGCGCACTGAATACTCGTGTCGCCGCCATCCAGACGTCGCAGACGTCGCTGGGTCGCATCGGTAACGAGGCACGTCGCCAGGCCGATGCCGGGGCGCGTGCCGCCGTGCTGGCGCATCGCCTCAGCCTTGCCCGCCTCGAGACCGATGGCGCCCTCGACGCCGCCGGACTCAGCCAGATGATCCGCGAAGCCTGCCAGGGCCTCCGCTATGCGGTGGAACTGGCGTCGCGCGACCCGGCCGGCCTCGATCGCCGCTGGCTGGATACCACGCCGCTGATGCGCTGCATCGACCAGCTCCGTGTGCGCCGCCCGGATGTATCGATCGATGGGATCCGCGGCGCCGGCGAGCGCTTCACCTCGATGGCCTCGCAGTTCGCCATCACGCTGGGCGAAGGTCGCCATGCCGACGCCAGCCACATGGTTGCCGGGCTCAACAAGGAACTGGATACCGTGATCCAGGGCCTGTCCGCTGCCCTCGCGGAGCGCGCTGCGTGATCCGTCGCGCCCTGCCCTGCGGGATCGCCCTGGCGACCCTGTGCGGCTGGCCGCTCGCCGCGGCGGCGGCACAGCCGATCGACGCGGTGAGCCAGGCCGCGGTGACCTGGCTGCAGACCCACCGCGCGCTGCCCGGCACCCGCATGGTGCTGGAGGCCGCGCCGCTGGACAGCCGGCTGCGCCTGGCCGACTGCCCATCACCCCTGGATGCCTCCCTGCCGGGCAATCGCCCGTTGAACGCGCGCGTCAGTGTCACCGTGCGCTGCCCGGTGCCGGGTGGCTGGACGGTGCGGGTGCCCGTGATGGTCAAGCTCTTCGCCCCGGTACTCGTCAGCAGCCATCCGCTGGCACGCGGCGACGGGCTGGGCGCTACCGATGTCCATACGGAAGAACGCGACGTCGCTACGCTGGCCTATGGCTATATCGCCGACCTGGAGCAGGCCGGTGGACGGGCCCTGGCGCGCCCGGTCAACGCCGGCACCGTGCTGACGCCGGGCATGCTGGCCGGCCGCCAGGCCGTACGCATCGGCGACGCCGTCAGTATGGAGGCCAGCGTCGAGGGCGTGGTCATCCGTGCCGAGGGCGTGGCCATGGGGGCCGGGGACACCGGCTCGCGGCTGAAGGTGCGCAACGCCTCGTCGGGCAAGGTGCTGGATGCCGTGGTGCGGGGACCGGGCTTGGTCGCGGTGCTACCCTGAGCAAAAGCCCGACCGCGTCACATTTCCGACACCGCGCCAGTTAAAGTTCTCCGACGGACCGCCGATAAGGATCTTGAGGGACAACAGATCCGAGGAAAAACCATGACCAACACCATCAAGCCAGGTATTCCTAACCAGCAGCCGGCGGTGCAGCTCCGCACCCAGAACGCCGCCACGGGTTCGGCCGCCCCGACGCAGAACGCCAGCCCGGTTCGTCCGAGCGGTGACAGCGTCAGGATCACGGACTCGGCCAAGGCGCTGGATGCCGCCAGTCGCGGCGACGGCATCGACGCCAAGCGCGTCGACGAGATCCGCTCGCGTCTCGCCGAGGGCAGCTACAAGCCCGACGCCCAGGCCATCGCCAGCAAGTTTCTTGCGATGGAAGGCCAGATCGGAGGCGCCAGCAGCGCATGAGCCCGACGCCCGCCTCCGACTTCGACGTGGCGCTAGGCGCCGTCATGGGCGACCTCGCCCGTGACGTCGATGCGCTGCACGCCAGCCTGATCGATGAGCGCATGGCGCTCGACCAGGCGAACATGCCCGCGTTGGAAGTCGCCGGACGGACCAAGAGCCGCCTGCTGGACCACATCGAGAAACTCGATGTCGAGCGCCGCCAGATCAGCGACGCCGCCGGTATCGACAGCCTGCACGACCCCCGCTGGTCGCCGACCATCGAGCGCCTGCTCGAGTGCCGTCGGCTCAACGACGTCAACGGCCGCATCGTGGCACAGCGCATGGCCCATGTTCGCCAGGCCCTGGCCCTGCTGGCCGGCGATGCGCCCGGCGGCTCGACCTACGGCCCCACCGGCGCGACAAAAGTAAGACTTCGTTCCGGGATGCTGGCCCAGGCCTGACACCCCGGCACACGCGATACCGCGGGTTCACCACACGGCGTACGAGACAGTCATGGCAGCATCCCCCCAGCCGATAGCGGTGAACGACGATGGCATCCTGCCTATCGTCCGCGTGCCCATTCTGGACAAGAAGCAGTCGCTGTTCGCCTACGAGCTGATCTTCCCGCGGCCTGCCGGCACCGACATCGAGACGGCTGCCATCGCGCATACGCAGGCCACGCTCAGCGCCATCGCCGACGGCAGCCTCAAGCGCCTGGTGCGCGACAACCGCGCCTTCCTGCACATGTCGCGCTCGCTGCTGCTGGAGCATGCCGACATCCTGCGTCACAACGCGCGCCTGGGTGCCAGTATCGGCGCCGATGTGGGCAGCGACGACGCCCTGCTGACCAAGCTGCGTGAGCTGAAAAGCCACGGCTGCCTGTTCATGCTCGAGGATTTCAACCTCCCCGCCGACCCGGAACACCGTGCCGGCGTGGATGCCCTGCTGCGTATCGTCCAGTTCGCCAAGATCGCGGTGGACCACCGACACCCGGTGGCAGCGCGGGCGCACATGGACTACGTGCATGCGTTCGGCGTCAAGGTCATCGTCACCGGAGTCGACACCCACGAGAACTTCGTCGACTACGCCGAACAGGACGTCGACGGTTTCCAGGGCAAGTACCTGCTTCGTCCGGAGCGGGTGGACATGCCGCGACTGACGCCCAGCAAGCTGGGTGTGCTGCGCCTGATGGGCGCCTTGCAAGACCCGGAAAACGGCCCCGTCGAGATGGGCAAGATCGTCCGCGACGATGCCATCCTCAGCTACAAGCTGCTGGGCTGCGTCAACTCCGCCTACTTCGCCCTGCCCCGCCAGCTGAAATCGGTGGAACAGGCCGCCGTGTTCTTCGGCGTCAACCGCATGCGCAACTGGATCTTCACCATGGCCGTTTCGGGCATGGACGAGCGTCCGCCCGAGCTGCTGCGACTGGCCCTGGTGCGCGCGCACATGTGCGAAAAACTGGCCCGAAGCATCAAGCCCGAATTGCAGGAGATGGCCTTTACCGCCGGCCTGTTCTCGCTGCTGGATACCTTGATGAACGCGTCGATGGCCTATGTGCTGGAGCACCTGCCCCTGGCCATCGAGATCCGCGAGGCGCTGCTGGACGGTACCGGGCCTTTCGCCACCATCCTCGACCAGGTGCGCCACTGGGAACAGGGCGAGGTGGAAAGCGAAGACGCGCTACGCGAGCAGCATGTGACCGCCATGGCCACCATGTATGTCGAGGCGACCAGCTGGGCGGATCACGTCTACGCGTTCGCGGACGGCTCCGCCACCGCCGAGGCCTGATCGCCGGCTCAGAGTGTCGCCGGCGCGATCAGGTGGATCACCACGTACTGCCAGATCAGCATCGCCGCCATGGCGAGGATCACCAGCAGGGTCAGCCCCGCGCCGATGGCACGCCCCGCCGAGACGCCCGGGGTCTGCGAGAGCCCGATCGCATGCAGCACGCGGGCAACCACCAGCACGATGCCGAACACGTGCAACAGCATCGGCAGGGTCTGGTTGAGCTCCAGCACCAGCAGCAGGATCAGCGCCAGCGGCACGTACTCGGCGGCGTTGCCATGGGCACGCGCCGCACACGCCACGGCGCGGTTGCCACCATCGCCCAGCCCGATGCTGGTGCGCCGGCGCAGCCGTATCACCCGAATGGCGAGTCCCATCATCAGCAGCGCAACCAGCGCCGCATACAATCCCGTGATACGCATGCCTTGTCTTCCCAGGTCAGTTCGATGCCGGTGAGGTTTGTTGCTGCACACGCCAGATGGCCAGCCCCGCCCCCAGTACGGCGACGAGCAACCATACGCTGGCAGCCATCGCGTCGCCAGCCATCCACATCACACCGGCCACGGACGCGACGATAACGGCCCCGGTACCGGCGGCGAAAAGCACGTCGCGGCGCAGGCGACTGGTGCAGGCAAGCAGCAGCGCGCCCAGCGAGGCGGCGAGGAAAGCGGCCAGGCGCACCCAGGTCACGCCGCCCGGCGCCTGCGGGAGCACGGGCATGACGTCGAGCAGGCTGCGGACGCCCACCTGCACGTCGAACCCGGCATCCCCTTCCCTCACCGGCGTACCGGGCACCAGGGTGTCGCCATCGATGCGGGCCAGCACGGTCATCGACTGCACGGGCACGGCTTCCCAGGAGATGCGCAGGTCGCCCAGGCGCGGGTTGTCCGGCCTGGCGCTGGTGACCAGCGCATCGCCGGCGCGCTGGAAGGTGGCGGCGAAATTGGCCGGCAGCTTCTTCTCGTCCGGCGCGACATCGACGCGACCGGGGAACGCCCGCAGGATGGGCGTGGACAGCCGGAAATGACCGAGCCTGACCTCGCCCGCCTCGAACTGACGCCCCTGGATCGGGAAGGCGCCTGGGTTGACGTGCCCCGCCGGCTTGGCGAACGCCGAGGCATCGATCGGGCGATCGACCCAGTCCACCTCGTAGTGCGTGACCCCACCGACCGTGATCTCACGCCACTGGTACATCTCCACATGGCGCACGAGCACGGTGGACTCGACACGTACGTTGAAGTCCGCATCGCGCGGCGCATCGATGATCTTAGGGACACCGGTGACCCGGGTCAGCGATCCGTATTGCCCCGCGGAGGGTCGCCCGTTCGCGCCCAGGTCGAGTACTGCCGCGCCGCCGTGGCGGGCGACGGCGGTGCCGTAATCCATGACACGCCGTTCGTTCCAGGCGATCAGACCCAGCCCTACCAGGAGCAACGCCGCACCGGCCAGCCGTGACGCCCAGGCCAGGCCGGTGTGTTTCATCGTGTGTCTGGACCGCATCCCGATTCCCGTATCGCACCCGGCTGGCTATCGACGCCGGCAAGTCTCTCCAGCATATCGGCCGCGAGGTAGCGGCCTTTATCGTCTTTTACAGGCGTGGCTGCGGCGCAGTGTTCGTCGTGAGTGAAAAACAGTTTCACCCCGCGCGCGATCTTGTCGTCGAGGAAGGCCTTCTTCTCATCGATCAGCTTCTCGGGCCAGCGGTCGTAGCCCATGGTCACCGGCACATGCACCCACGCCGTGCCCGGGATCAGGTCGGCGCAGAAAGCCACGCCGCCCACTTCAGCCAGCATCAGTCCCGGTGTGTGTCCTTCGGAAAACTCGAAGCGCACGGCCTCGCCCAACGAAGTCGCGACACCCGGCTCGACCAGCTCGAGCCGGCCGCTCTCGTCGAGCAACCGCACGATGTCCGGAATGAACGAGGCACGATCGCGCGGATGCGGATCGGTCGCGCGGGCCCAGTGCGCGGCACCGACAAGGAAGCGCGCGTTGGGAAACAGCAGCCGTGCCGGCTCGCCATCCGCCCAGGGCGCCAGCAGCCCGCCGGCATGATCGAAGTGCAGATGCGACAGCACCACCACGTCGATGTCCTCGTGGCGGAAGCCGGCCTCGGCTAACGACTCCAGCAGCACGTGCCGGTCTTCCATCACGCCGTAACGCTCGCGCATGGCGGGCTCGAAGAACGCACCGATGCCCGTCTCGAACAACACGTTGCGGCCCTCCAGCCCGGCCGCGAGCAGGCAGCGGCAGGCCAGGCGAATGCGGTTGTGCTCGTCGGGCTCGGCCCAGCGCGACCACAGCGCGCGAGGGGCGTTGCCGAACATGGCACCGCCGTCCAGCTTCTGCGAATTACCCATCAGCGACCACAGCTTCATGTGTGCTCCTATTGCACCTTACCCAGGCCGGACGGACGCCGCGGATCGCTGGCGGCCTCGAGCTTGCCGGTGCGGCGGTCCCAGGTCACCACGTTCATGAACCCCCACGGCGAGCGGTTCTTCAGCACATGGCCCATGTCGGTCAGTGTTTTCGTGGTGGCATCGTCGAACACACCGGCTTCCACGTCCACGCGATCGGGCAGGTACTGGTGGTGGTAGCGTTTCTGCGCGGCAATCTCGGACGCGCTCTTGCCGTCGACGAAAGCGAGGATGCCTTCCAGCACCTGGGTGATGATGGTGGAGCCGCCGGGCGAGCCGATGACCGCCGTGCGATCCGCGCCGAACACGAAACTGGGCGACATCGACGAGAGCATGCGCTTGCCGGGGGCCGGCGCGTTGGCCAGTGCACCGCGCAGGCCGAACGCGTTCGGCTGCCCTGGCACCAGCGCGAAATCGTCCATCTCGTCGTTGAGCACCACACCGGTGCCGCCGGCGACGAAGGCCGAGCCGAACTCGAGATTGACCGTGAGCGTGGAGGCCACCATGTTGCCGTCGGCATCGATCACCGAGAAATGCGTGGTGTGCATGCCCGGCTCCGGCGCCATGGAGGTGGGCAGCAGGTCGGAGGGGGTGGCCTTGTCCGGGGAGATCGTCGCGCGCAGGCCGTCGGCGTAATACGGCGACAGCAGCATGTCGAGCGGCATCTTCACGAAGTCCGGATCGCCCAGGTACTCGTTGTGGTCACGGAACGCCCGGCGCATGGCTTCGATGGTGAGGTGCGTGGCATGCGCCATGTCGAGCTTGGTCAGGTCGAAGCCGGAAAGGATGTTCAGCACCTCGGCAATGGCCACTCCGCCGGAGGACGGCGGCGGCGCCGTGACGATACGGAACCCCTTGTAGTTCACCGTGAGGGGCTGGCGCTCCTTGACCTTGTAGGCATCCAGATCGGCCGCTGTCCAGTTGCCGCCCGCCGCACGCGACGACGACACCAGCAGCTTCGCGGTCTCGCCCTTGTAGAAGCCGTCGTGCCCCTTGGCGGCAAGGCGCTCGAGCGTGTTGGCGAGGTCGGGCTGGCGCAATGTCCAACCCGGCGACGGCACCGCACCACCCGGCAGGTAGATCGCCGCGGACGACGGGTAACGCGAAAGCACCGCCTGGCGATCCTCGATGGCACCGAGGAAGCGCGCATCCGGCTGGAAGCCTTCCCGCGCGATGCGGATGGCCGGCGCCAGCGACGTGGACAACGGCAGCTTGCCGTAGTGTTCGGCCATCCACACCAGGCCGGCCGGCTCACCGGGAATGCCTGACGACAGCGGGCCGTTGGTCGAAGTATCGCGGTTGGGCTTGCCGTCGCTGCCGACGTAGGCCTTCATGTCCACGGCCTTGGGCGCGGCCTCGCGCGCATCGATGAACACGTCGCGGTTGTCCGACGCGCGATGCAGCAGCGCCATGAAGCCGCCGCCGATGCCGGAGCTCTGCTGCTCAACCACGGCCAGCGTGGCCGAGACCGCCACGGCGGCGTCGAAGGCGTTGCCACCCTTGCCCAGCACTTCGAAGCCGGCGTTGGTGGCAAGGAAATTGGCGCTGGCGATAGCCGCGTGACCGGGGCCGCGCGAGGCCGTGGCGGTGTCCCTGGCGGCGGACGCACCGGCACCGAGGACAAGGACGAGGCTCGCGACGAGCACGCGCCATGACGGAGCATGGACCATGGATGTTGTCTCCGGACAGGAAAATTCTCTGCCCACGAGGGTACCGCATGGCGCCCTGGCGGGTCTCAGGAAGCGGCCCGGGCCATCAGGTGTTCGTACTTAAGCCGCAGCTGGTCCTCGGTTTCCACGCGATCCGGGTCGTGGGGAATGCACTCCACCGGGCACACTTCCACGCACTGCGGGTTATCGAAATGGCCGACGCATTCGGTGCAGAGGTCCGGGTCGATCACGTAGTACTGCTCGCCCAGGGAGATGGCCTTGTTGGGGCACACGGGCTCGCAGACGTCGCAGTTGACGCAGGTGTCGAGGATGATCAGGGACATGGTGGCATTTTACCCCCATAACGGAAGAAGGCGCCGCGGGTGCGGCGCCTTCTTCATCACGGACCGGTAGGCCGGGCCGTTTACATCTGCACGAAGCGGACGGTGGCGCCGGTCGGGGTCAGGGCGTCGGTGACACGCTGCTGGTCGGCCTGGTCGCCGATGAACAGCACGATGACGTTCTTGAACGAGCCCGCATTGGCACCCTTGAACGCCTCGACGATCAGGTCGGCGGTCTTGGTCGACTCCGGGCCGCCGAACACCAGCATGTTGCCCGGCGTTACGCCGCGGGCCACGGTGCCCTGTACGTTCTCGAGCTGGCGGGCGCGGCCGTCCTGGCCGTTCTGGTCGTCACCGGCCGGCACGAAGTACGGGAACGGACGGTCGGCCGTCATGCCTTCCATGTTCTTGCGCACGATCTGGCCGAAGTACTGGCTCCAGGCCTTGGTATCGGTCGGGTTGGAAGGCTTGGCGACGGCGGCTTCCTGCTGCGTGGCTGCCTGGTCGGCGTCTTCCGACTTGTTGCAGGCGGAAAGGGCCAGGGCGGCGGTCAGGGCCACGGACGCGGCGAGGACGAACTTACGCATGATGATCACCTTTGGTTTCAAGAGTTGCGCCAGCGCTGGCGCATGGCCTGCTGCACCGCCGGATGCACGAAGCCGGAAATATCGCCACCCAGGCGACCGATTTCACGCACGAGCGAGGAGGAAATGAAGCTGTACTGCTCAGCCGGGGTCAGGAACAGCGTCTCGGCCTGGGGAATCAGGTGACGGTTCATGCTGGCCAGCTGGAATTCGTATTCGAAGTCGGACACGGCACGCAGCCCGCGCAGGATCACGCCGGCACCGATTTCCGTGACGAAGTGGGCCAGCAGGCAGTCGAAACCGCGCACCTCCACGTTCGGCAGGTCGGCCAGGGCCAGCCGCGCCAGGGCGATACGCTCGCCCAGGCTGAAGCCCGGGCCCTTGTTGCGGCTTTCCGCCACCGCGACCACGATGCGGTCGAACAGCGGGGCAGCACGCGACACCAGGTCGGCGTGACCGTTCGTGATGGGGTCGAACGTGCCGGGATAGACGGCAAGTCGCGGATTGGCCGGCGCAGGAGTCATGGACACTAAGGTCAGGGAAATCGCGGGCTAGCTTAACGGATCAACCGGGGCGCGGCGATAGAGGGCGTAGGCGACTTCACCGGCATGGCCCTGGCGGTGCGGACGCCATGTGTCGGGCAACGTGAAGGAGGCCTCGCACGGGGCCTCGACATAAATCCATGCCGTGGGGCTCAACCAGCCCCCGGCCTCCAGCAGGGCCGCGGTGTCCGCCCAGGCCGACAGGGCGAACGGGGGGTCCAGGAACACCACGTCGAACGGGGTGGCCGGGCCCTTCAGCCGGCGAGCCACGTCGTCGCCGATCACCTCCCCCGCTGTCTTCAGGCGCGAAAGGTTGTCCCGCAGCGCCGCGGCCAGACGCGTGTCGCGCTCGACGAAGGTCACCGCCGCCGCGCCGCGCGACAGGGCCTCGATGCCCAGCGCGCCCGTACCGGCGAAGGCATCCAGGCAGCGCGACCCGGCAAGCACAGGCTGCAGCCAGTTGAACAGGGTTTCGCGCACACGCTCGGCGGTAGGCCGCAGCCCGGGCAGTTCGGGGACGGCCAAGCGGGAGTTGCGCAGGGTTCCGCCGATGATGCGGATGCGGCCGGTGGCGGTCATCGCTCAGCGGCCAGTGTGGGCGGGAGTGCTAGCATTCGCCCATTGTCTTTGAATCCCTCGCGCAATGCTCAAGTTCTGGAAAAAGAAGCCCGCCGCCCCCGCCCCGACGGACGCCCCGGCCACGGACGACCGTGTCGATCGCACAGCCGATCCGGCCGCTACCGACCTGGGCACCCTGGTCGCCGAGGCGCTGGCCGAGACGGTCGCGCCCGAGCCGGAAGCCCCCGAGGTAGAACCTGCGGCCGAGCCGGCCGTAGTGGTCGAGGCCGCGCGCGAGGCCGATCCCGTGCCGGAAACCGCCGCCAGACGTAGCTGGCGCGATCGCCTCTCCGGCAGCGGCTTCGCCAAGAGCCTGGGCGCGCTGTTCGTGCGCCACCCCAAGCTCGACGACGACCTGCTCGACGAGCTGGAAACCGCCCTGATCACCGCCGACGTGGGCGTCGACGCCAGCACCCAGCTCGTCGAAGGCCTGCGAAAGCGCATGCACAAGCGCGAGTTCGCCGACGCGGGCGTCATGCTCAAGGCCCTGCGCGACGAACTGGTCGCCCTGCTCAAGCCGGTGGAGCGACCGCTGGACGTCTCCACCCACACGCCTTTCGTGATCCTCACCGTCGGCATCAACGGCGTGGGCAAGACCACCACCATCGGCAAGCTGGCGCGTCGCTACGTGGACGAGGGCCGCGGCGTGATGCTGGCTGCCGGCGACACCTTCCGCGCCGCCGCCGTCGAGCAGCTGAAAACATGGGGCGACCGCAACAAGGTGCCCGTGGTTTCGCAGGGCCAGGATGCGGACTCCGCCAGCGTCATCTTCGATGCCCTGCAGGCGGCGCGCTCGCGTGGCACCCAGGTGCTGATCGCCGACACCGCCGGCCGTCTGCACACGCAGGGCGGCCTGATGGACGAGCTGGGCAAGATCGTCCGCGTGATGAAGAAGCTGGACGGCGCCGCACCGCACGAGGTGCTGATGGTGATCGACGGCACCACCGGCCAGAACGCGATCAGCCAGCTGCGCCAGTTCCGCGACACGGCGGGCGTCACCGGCCTGGTGGTGACCAAGCTGGACGGCACCGCCAAGGGCGGCGTCATGTTCGCGCTGGCCCGCGAGTTCGGCCTGCCGATCCGCTACGTCGGCCTCGGCGAAACCGCCACCGACCTGCGCGTGTTCGATGCGGCCGCCTTCGTCGACGGGTTGCTCCCGGCCAACCTCGGCGGCTGATGACAGGCATGGCGCACAGGTCGACTTCGTGACCCGTCGACTGCGGATCGGCCTGCTCGCCGTTGCCGGCCTGCTTGTCGTTTTCCTGCTCGCCGCGCTGATCGCCATGTACGTGGTGCTGCAGCCCGAACGGTTCACCGCCATGCTGCAGTCGCGCGCGGAGGCCGCCGGGCTCGACCTCGGGCTGGCCAATCCGGCCAGCCCCACGCTGTGGCCGAAACCTGCGCTGGAACTGGAAGGCCTTACCCTGCGCGCACGCGGCTCCGGCACGCCATTGATCGTGGCATCGCGCGGCAAGCTGGTGCTGCCCTGGCGCACGCTGCTAGGCGGCGAAACCACGGTGTCGCGGCTGGAGCTGGAAGGCGCGCGCATCGACATGGATGCGGTGTCCGCCTACCTCGACACACTGCCGCCGCAGCCCTCGACGTCCGGTGCCTTCCTGCCGGGCATCGACGCAGGATTCAGTATTTCGCGCGGCACGCTGACCCGCGGCAATCGCCTGCTGATGTCCGATGTGGACATCGACGCGGGGCGCCTCGCCAACGGCCGCGCGTTCGATCTCACGCTGTCCGCCCTGATCGACGACCAGCACTATGCGATGACACTGAGTACGCGACCGCTCCTGGCCCATGGCGTGCTTACCCTGGGCGAGTTACAGCTGGACCTGTCCAGCGACGATCGTTTCGCCGCTTCCTTGCAGGGCTCCGCCACGTGGCGCGGCGGCGCCGACGTCGGCGCGTCGCTCGCCGGCCGCGCGACACGGCACGATGCACCGCCGCTGGACATCGTGCTGGGCATGACGCCGGCGAACGAGAAGGACCCGCTCTCGGTGGCGCTGAAGGTCGACAGCCCCACCGAGCATGTCGATGTGCGCGTGCCGCCGCTGGCCGTGGCCCAATGGTGGGCTGGCATCAACGCCGGCGGCACGCCGACGCTGCCGCCCCTGCTGGGCACGGTGGACGCGCAAACGGTGGATGCAGGCTCGGTGCACGTGAAGGGCCTGCGCATTCGTGCCACGGCGGACGACGCCTCGGCTCCCCCGGCATCGGCATCGACATCGGCGCCCGCCGGGACCGCCACCGCGCCGACACCTGCGCCCGCGCGCACCGCCACCGCAGCGAAGACAGGCTCCGCGCGATGAACCCCTTCGCCCGCGAGCTGCTGCGCTGGTACGACCATCACGGCCGCAAGGACCTGCCCTGGCAGCACCCGCGCGACGCCTACCGCGTGTGGCTGTCGGAGATCATGCTGCAGCAGACGCAGGTGGTCACCGTGATCGGTTACTTCCAGCGCTTCGTGCAGCGCCTGCCCACCCTTGCATCGCTGGCGGCGGCCGACGAAGACACCGTGCTCGCGCTGTGGTCCGGCCTGGGCTACTACCGTCGCGCGCGCTTCCTGCATCGTGCCGCGCAGCTGTGCGTGGAGCGGCACGGCGGCGAGCTGCCGCGCGACCTCGACGCACTGATGGCCCTGCCCGGCATCGGTCGATCGACGGCCGGCGCGATCCTGGCGCAGGCCTACGGACTGCGGCACCCGATCCTGGATGGCAACGTCAAGCGCGTGCTCACCCGATACCACGGCATTGCCGGGCATCCGGGCGAAAGCGCCGTGGAAAAGCGCCTGTGGATACACGCGGACGAGCACACGCCCGCCGAGCGCACCGCCGACTACACGCAGGCGATCATGGACCTGGGCGCCACGCTGTGCATACGCAGCAAGCCGGCCTGCCTGCTGTGTCCACACGCCGCCACGTGCGTCGCCCATCGCGACGGCCTGACCGCTGTGCTGCCGACGGCCAAGCCCGGCAAGAAGATTCCCACCCGCGCCCTGGCGATGCTGCTGCTGCGCGATGCGCAAGGCCGCATCTTGCTGGAGAAGCGCGGCCCGCAAGGCGTGTGGTCGGGCCTGTGGAGCCTGCCCGAGGCGACCGATGCCGAGGCCGCACCCGCCGCCGCGCTGCGCCTCGCACGCGTGGGCCAGCCCGACGCCCTGCCCGCCTTCACCCACGTGTTCAGTCACTACCGGCTGGACGTATCACCCATCCTGTTCGACCATGCGGCCCCGCTGGCCGCCGCGGCCGATCGCGACGACCGCCGCTGGTGCTCGCCCGGCGAGCTGGCCGCGCTGGGCCTGCCCGCCCCCGTTCGCACGCTGCTAGACAATCTTCCGGAGATATCCCCATGACCCGCATGGTCCACTGCGTCAAGCTCGGCCGCGATGCCGAAGGCCTCGACTTCGCCCCCTGGCCCGGCGACCTGGGCAAGCGCATCTACGAAGGCGTGTCCAAGGAAGCCTGGGCCCAGTGGCTGTCGCACCAGACCATGCTGATCAACGAGATGCGCCTGTCCCCGCTGGACCCGAAGACCCGCGGCTTCCTCAGTGGGGAGATGGAGAAGTATTTCTTCGGCGGCGACGTGATCCAGCCCGCCGGTTACGTGCCGCCCGAACAAGAGGCTTGACGCGGGGGCGCTCACCCGATTTAATACGCGGCTCCACACGCCGCGACGATCGTCGCAGGCACTCGTGGCTCGGTAGCTCAGTTGGTAGAGCAGGGGATTGAAAATCCCCGTGTCGGCGGTTCGATTCCGTCCCGAGCCACCATTTATTCATTGAAAAGGCCTCCCTTGCGGTGGCCTTTTTCATGCATGCATTTCTTCAAGCAGGCATCAGTGCTTCTGACGGTAAATGTGATTGCTATCGCGATTTCCGACTGATTGAGGCGCTTCTGCTCGCCCTTCGTCAAATGACCGTTGTGCTTGGCCTCGTCGACTTCCATTCAGCTTCGCTTCGAGGCGGGCGCCTCACACCGACAGCCTTTGCCAAACCGGGGCGACGAACACGGTGTCCGAGCAAACGCCGCCAATGAGCGGACAAGCTAAACCGTCCCTTATGCACGCTAAAATGCTCCGACAACTACAAGAGTTATCGATGGCATTGCGGCGGGTATTGGTCACAGGGGCCGGTGGCAGGATTGGCTCTGCTTTTTACATGTCGCAAGGCACCCGCTTCGATCTGCGGCTCGCGGATATCAATCCAGGCAGCCTGCCTGATTCGTCGGGAAAAGTGGTGCTCGACGTAACCGACTACGCTGCGTGCCTCAAGGCTTGCGAGGACATGGATACCGTGCTCCACCTGGCGGCCGATCCCAACCCCGATGCACCGTTCATGGAGTCGCTGCTGCCGATAAATATCGTCGGTACCTACAACATGTTGGCCGCGGCCCAGGCACAAGGCTGCAAGCGCTTCATCTTCGCCAGCAGTGCCCAAGCGATCGAGGGCTACCCGACGGATGTCCAGATCGATGAAGATGCACCGGCACGACCGGGCAACCTTTATGGCGCGAGCAAAGTTTTTGGGGAAGCCATGGCTTCGCTGCACTCGAACGATGGATCAATGACCACGGTCGCCGTGCGTATAGCAAACGTGGCCGACTTCAAGGCAGGTGAGACACATAGCGCAAGAGACGTGGCTGCGTTCGTCAGTTACAGAGACGTGGTTGCACTTCTTGCCCGTTGCATCGAGGCGGAATTACAGGGCTTCACCGTTGTGAACGGGGTTTCCGACAACCGTTACAAGCGTCTTTCCATCGAGAAGACGAAACGCGCGATCGGCTATGCCCCACGTGACGATGCATTCGAGATTCTCGGACTGTAGCGATCAGATCGTTTCCAGGTCGCGTGCATACACGGCATCACTCCCTTCCCACACTGCGCCAACAGACACGGCATCCCACCAAATGATCCCCGCATTTCCCCGATGGATCTGGCTATGGGCCATCAGCCTCCCCTTCGTGGCGGGCGCGGTCAACGCCTCGGCGCTTCTCGCCCTCCAGCACGGCGGCGTCACCCACCTCACCGGCGTCAGTACCGAGGCAGCCCTGGGCATGGCCAGTGCGGACGCCAACCTGCTGGGCCACGCCGGCCTGGTCATCGGCCTCTTCACCGCCGGGTGCGCGATCAGCGCATGGTGCATTCGGACCGAGCGATGGCGGGCCAGCCACGCGGCAGCACTCATGCTGCTCTTCGAGGCCATGCTACTGGGCGCCGCGGCCTGGTCCATCGACGTGTATCCCGCGCGTGCGGCGTGGCTTTGCGCGCTGGCCATCGGCCTGCAGAACGGCACCACATCGTTCGTCACCGGCGCGGTGCTTCGCACGTCGCACCTCACGGGCATGTTCACCGACCTGGGCATCACGCTCGGCCAGTGGCTGCGCGGCGCAGCCCCTGACGTCCGACGCGCCCAGGTCAGTGTGCTGGTCATCACCTGCTTCATTGCCGGCGCGACGGCAGGGGCCGTCCTCCATGCAGGCCATCCACGGGCGGGCCTGCTTTTGCCGGCGGCCCTGGTCATCGTCAATGCGGCGATGACGATGTACTGGTGCCGCCGGTCGAGCCGACCCTACGCGTAGCCAGCCCGCAAACCTCAGACCAGCTCGGCCAACGACGCCGGATCGAACGACTTCATCTTCTCGGTCTCTCCCGCACGCACCTTCGACACCCAATCCGGATCGGCAATCAACGCACGACCCACGGCGATCAGGTCGAACTCTTCCCGCTCCAGCCGCTCGGCAAGACGCTCCACGCCCACCGGCGACGACGTCTCGCCGCCGAACGAAGCCAGGAACTCACCGGAAAGCCCAACCGACCCGACCGAGATCGTCGCGGCGCCGGTGACCTTCTTCGCCCAGCCGGCGAAGTTGAGGCCGTTCTCTCCGTCGATCTCCGGAAACTCCGGGTCCCAGAACCGCCGCTGCGAGCAGTGCAGTACATCCACGCCCGCATCGACCAGCGGCGAAAGCCAGGCCTCCAGCTCGGCCGGTGTCGGCGCGAGGCGGGCCTTGTAGTCCTGCTGCTTCCACTGGCTGACACGCAGGATCAGCGGCATGTCCGGACCGATGGCGGCGCGGACGGCGGCCACCACTTCACCGGCAAAGCGCGAACGCTCGGCCAGGGTTGCGCCGCCGTAGCGGTCGGTGCGCTCGTTGGAGCCCTGCCAGAAGAACTGATCGATGAGGTAGCCGTGTGCACCGTGCAGCTCGACCACATCGAAACCCAGGGCCTTGGCACTCGCCGCCGCGCTGGCGAAGGCGGCCACGGTGTCGGCGATGTCTTCGTCGGTCATGGCCACGCCGTTGGCATCGCCCGGGCCGTTCAGGCCCGACGGGCTCTCCTTCGGCGCCGGCGGATTCCAGCCGGAGCGGCCGTGGGTGGCACCGGTGTGCCAGATCTGCGGGCCCATGCGGCCGCCGGCCGCGTGTACCTCGTCGATGACACTGCGCCAGCCGGCCAGGGCCGCCTCACCGAAGAACGAGGGGATGTCGCGCTCGTTACGCGACGCGGGACGATCGATCACCGTGCCTTCCGAGAGGATCAGGCCGACATCGCCGGCGGCGCGGCGACGGTAATAGGCGGCGTTCGCCTCGCCGGGCACGCCCTCCGGAGCGAACGTGCGCGTCATGGGCGCCATGACGATGCGGTTTTTAAGGGTCAAACCCTTGATGGTGAAGGGACGAAACAGCGGATCGACGGCGGCCTGGGACATGAGATTTTTCGCATTGGAGGATGCGCCGCATGGTATACGCGATATACTTGGCGTCAATAAGGCACTTGCAGGCGCTCAGGTATATCCATGGAAACCACCCTATCGCCCACGTGCAGTCCCGAGCGGTTTTCCGCCGGCTGCCCCAGCCGCCTGCTGTTCGAGCAGGTGACCGACAAGTGGTCGATGATGGTGCTCACCGTGCTGCACAGCGGCCCGCTACGCTTCAATGCGATCAAGCGCCAGCTGGAAGGCGTTACGCAGAAGGCCCTGACCCAGTGCCTGCGCCGGCTTGAGCGCAACGGTCTGCTGACACGGACGATCCTGCCGGCAGCGCCCATCGGCGTGGAATACGCCCTGACCGATCTGGGCCGCTCGTTGCATCGGCCGTTCAAGGCGCTTTACGCGTGGATGCACCAGAACCTCGACGAGGTGGACGCGGCGCGTCAGCGCTACGACGCCAGATCGGGCGACACCTGAGCGAGCGGTGGATCAGGTCGTGACGTCCCGCCCTTGTTCCGCGATGCAACGCTGCAGGCTCTGCTCCAGCGCGCGCCCTTCGTCGATGTGCGCCTCGGGCACGGTGTCTTTCGCCAGCACGCGCCGGACATAACCCACGCGTGTCTCCATCGACACGCGCAAGGCCTCACGTGCATCGTTGCCGCAGGGCGTGCGCGGCTTCCAGGCCGCGAGTGCTTCGATACGGGGCGGAAGTGCCGCCAACCGCTCCGGCTGGACCGCGGCAGGCGCCGCGCGCAGTTGCTCCACGCGCGATGCCCAGTCGCTGGCGAAGGCGCGTAGATCGCGTACATCCGCGTCCTGGGCGACGGTATCCGCCTTGCGCACGCGATGCGACTCGGTGATGGCGAGGAAGGTGGTGGTGGCCGAGGCGATGAACGCCACCAGGATGACGATGATCGCCGTCCGCCGACCGTTCGAGCCGGAGGGCGTTGCGTTGCGGTCGGCTTCGGTCATGGCGGGATCCCGGATTCCATCGAATGGCGGACGGTCATTCTGCACCATCGGCCGTCGTGCGGTGGGCGGCGCGATGTCGCGTCGCTGCAGAAAGGCGGCTTCATGCCGTTACGGCGTTACGTCGCTATAGTCGGGCGATCCCTCCCCAGAAGGACGCCGACCCGCATGCTTCGCTTTCGCCACTTCGCCCTGATCGCCGGCCTGGCCGCCGCCTTCGTCACGCCCGCCATGGCGGACGACCTGAAAGTCATGACGTTCAACGTACGCACGATGACCGGCAACGATGGACTGAACGACTGGCCGCACCGACGCGACCTGTTCGCCGATACCATCCGTCAGCTGCATCCGGACATCGTCGGCACGCAGGAGCTATACAAGGCACAGGGCGACGACACCGTGGCGCGGCTGCCGGAATACACCTGGTTCGGTCGCGACCGTTTCGGTGAGCACCGGGACGAGCACATGGGCATCTTCTACCGGAAGGATCGCCTGAAGGTGATCGAATCGGGTGACTTCTGGCTGTCCGACACGCCGGACAAGGTGGCCAGCATCACCTGGGGCAACGTGTTTCCGCGCATGGTCAACTGGGCGCTGTTCGAGCGGCTGTCGGACCACAAGCGGTTCTACCTGCTGGACACGCATTTTCCGTACCGCGACCAGGACGAGGATGCCCGCTCACGCAGTGCGCACCAGATCGCCGCATGGATCGCGAAGCTTCCCGCCCATGTACCGGTGATCCTCACGGGCGACTTCAACACGGGACCGGAGAGCGAGACGCACAAGGCGCTCACGGCCACGTTCAAGGACGCGTGGATCGCCGCGCCGACGCACACCGGCCCGGCGGAGACCTTCCACGACTTCACCGGCAAGGCGACCAAGCGGATCGACTGGATTCTCTACCGGGGCGTCGAAGCGACGTCCGCGCAGACGGTCACCACGTCGAAGAACGGGCGCTATCCCTCCGATCACTTCCCCGTGCAGGCAGACTTCGCGCTCTGATCCGGCACACGCCGCGTCCGTGCGCTCAGGCCTGCGGCCGGGGCGCCATGGGTGCGGCAGGCGGCGTGGGTGCCGAGGGCTGCTGGGGCGCCGACGGGCTGCGCGGCGGAACGCCGGTGTATTGCGCCGAGGCCAGGCGCCAGCCATCCGCGCCCTTCACGACCGACGCGCCCAGCGTGAGGCGATGCTCCGTACCCTTCACCGTGAACACAACGGACGCCGTGACGAAGGCGGTATCGCCGTTTACACGGGACACCACGTCGCGCAAGGCAACGGGCGGCGCCGTGGTTTTCTTCTCGGGCGCATAGAAGCCCAGCACGGCATCGCGCTCGTCCACCTCACCGCGCGGCGACACCTCGACGAAACGCGGCAGCAGCACGTCGCGCAACGCCGCCACGTCGAATGCATGCTCGGCGGCGACGTAGCGGGATACGGCCGCCTCGGCCGTGACGGACGGGGCACCGGCGGCCGCAGACGTGGCGGCGCCGGCGCAAGCGAGCAAGGACGCGGACAGCAGGACAAGACGACGACGCGACATGGTGGGCCCCTGGTTTCCTGGATGGAGCCCCGATCATCGCGGTAGCACCGGGGCGCCGCATGGCCCGTTCGTCACGCGCCTCGCATCAGCCCGCTTTCTCCAGCGGGCGACGACGGTGATAACGCACCCGCCGCCGGAAACCGTCAGCGCTGCGCAGCGCCACGGTGCGCACCGCCGAGCGCGGCGCCGGGAACACCCATGCGGCCAGCCGGATGCCCCAACGGTCGAAGGTTCGGTCGAACACCATGGCCGCGGCGATGACCACCGCGAAGGTCACCGGCACCGTGATCAGTGCGGCCAGCACCGGATCGAGCGCGAAGCGTCCCGCAATCTGGATGAAGCACCAGGCAGAGACGCTGAGCAGGATCGGCAGGTGGACGAGGTAGAAAGCATAAGAGATGCGCCCCATGAACTGGGCGGGACGGCTCTGCAGGAGGCGATCCAGGCAACCGCAACGCACGATATAGAGCAGCAGCACGCCACCCAGCACGTTGAAGAAGGCCTTGCGCTCGTTGTCGGCCAGCGGCAACACGCGGGTCCAGTCGTACCACGGCGACGCGTCGAAGCCGCCGAAGATCACCACACCGATCGCCGCCAGCGCCAGCCACGTACGCGACCGGGTCAGTCGGGCCTCGCCGATATGGCTGCCGGCCAGGAACGCCGTGTAGTACGGCCAGTCGTGCGGGAAAAACCACGCCAGCAGCGCCACCGCGAAGACGAAATTCAACGGCGCGGCACGCCCCGGCAGCGTGAGCGACCGGTAGGCGAAGACGAACATCGACCCAAGCAATTCGATCTTCATCGTCCAAAGCGTGGGATTGAAGCGCGACCAGCCGCCGAGGATCGTGCCGTAGGTACCGTCGCGCAGGGCCTCCATCAGGTCGGCCGGCTTCTTCCAGAAGTCCGCCAGCCAGTGCGAGCCGGACAGCGCGCCCGCTTCCACCGCGTGGCTCCAGCCCATCGCCATGACGAGCCAGGCGAACATGACCGAGCCGAAGATGGGCACGCCCAGGCGAAGGTAGCGGCGCGACGCGCGCAGGCGGAACACCGTGGCGTCGCCGTTCTCGATGAACGACTTGGTCAGCACGTAGCCGCTCAGGACGAAGAAGATGCAGACGGCGAACTGCCCGTTCCAAAGCACCGACAGCGGCGGGAAGGCGATCACGTGGTCGACCACGCCCTGCATGGCGGCCGGCGTGGTCGTATCCGGGTAGATCCACGCGAAGCCACCGGGCAGGAAGGCCAGGAAAAGATGGCACAGCAGCACATTGACCGCGGCGAGGCCACGCAGGCCGTCGGCTGAGGTGTCTTTGATCATCGTGCTTCCCGTGGAAAACGGCCATGGAAGCAAGCTGCGCTTTGCCCTGCGGTGAACGCAGGATTTTGCGTTCGGCTCCGCTTCGGGAAGATGAAGGGCGGGTGACGGCCGAGGTCCGGTCTTCGCTCCTGAGACCGCTTTCTGGCACCATCCTCCGGCTACGACGCGCGGACGCGCGCCTGCCGGACAGCCAAACCCATGAATCTGCAAGCCAATTACGAACAGATCCCCCTTAAGGACTACGCCGAGCGGGCCTATCTCGACTATTCCATGTACGTGGTGCTGGACCGCGCCCTGCCCTTCGTGGGCGACGGGTTGAAGCCGGTCCAGCGCCGCATCGTGTACGCCATGAGCGAGCTGGCACTGGGCGCCACGGCCAAGCCGAAGAAGTCCGCCCGCACCATCGGTGACGTCATCGGCAAGTTCCACCCCCACGGCGACTCAGCCTGCTACGAGGCCATGGTGCTGATGGCCCAGCCCTTCTCCTACCGCTACCCGCTGGTGGACGGCCACGGCAACTTCGGCTCGCCGGACGACCCGAAGAGCTTCGCGGCCATGCGCTACACGGAGTCGCGCCTCACCCCCATCGCCGAGGTCATGCTGTCCGAGCTGGGCCACGGCACGGTGGACTGGGTGCCGAACTTCGACGGCACGATGAACGAGCCCTCGTGGCTGCCCGCCCGCGTGCCGCACGTGCTGCTCAACGGCTCCATGGGCATCGCCGTGGGCATGGCCACCGATATCCCGCCGCACAACCTGCGCGAGGTGGCCAGCGCCTGCATCCGCCTGCTGGACGACCCGGACGCGACCATCGCGGACCTGTGCGAACACGTGCAGGGTCCGGACTACCCCACGGATGCCGAGATCATCACGCCGCGCCGCGAGCTGGCGGCGATGTACCAGAACGGCGTCGGCTCGGTCCGCGCGCGCGCCGTCTACGTGCGCGATGACGGCAACATCGTCATCACCGCCCTGCCCCACCAGGTCTCGCCGTCCAAGATCCTCGAGCAGATCGCCGCGCAGATGCGCGCGAAGAAGCTGCCGATGATCGAGGACCTGCGCGACGAGTCCGACCACGAAAACCCGATCCGCCTGGTGCTGGTGCCGCGCTCAAGCCGCGTGGACGCGGACGAGATGATGCAGCACCTGTTCGCCACGACGGACCTGGAAAAGAGCTTCCGCGTCAACATGAACATGATCGGCCTGGACGGGCGGCCGCAGGTGAAGGATCTGAAAATGATCCTGAGCGAGTGGCTGCGCTTCCGTACCGATACGGTCACGCGACGGCTCACCCACCGGCTGGGCCGGGTCGAGCGCCGCCTGCACATGCTCGAGGCCTTGCGCATCGCCTACCTCAACATCGACGAGGTGATCCGCATCGTCCGCACGGAGGAAGAACCCAAGCCCGTGCTGATGGCGCGCTTCCGCCTGGACGACGAGCAGGCCGACTACATCCTCGAAACCAAGCTGCGCCAGCTGGCCCGCCTGGAAGAGTTCAAGATCAACGAGGAACGCGACAAGCTGGAGGAAGAGCGCGCCCGCATCAACGTGCTGCTGAAGTCGCCGGCAAAGCTGAAAAGCCTGATCAAGGAAGAACTACGCGGCGACGCCGAAAAATTCGGTGACGAGCGCCGCTCCCCGCTGATCGAGCGCAGCGTGGCGCAGGCGCTGGACGAAAGCGCGCTGGTCGCCTCCGAGCCGGTCACCGTGGTGCTCTCGCAGAAGGGCTGGGTACGCGCCGGCAAGGGCCACGAGATCGACGGCGAGGCCCTGTCCTACCGCGACGGCGACAGCCTGCTGGCGATCGCACGCGCGCGCACCACGCAACAGGTGGCCTTCATCGACTCGACCGGCCGTGCCTATGCCACGGCGGCGCACACGCTGCCCTCGGCCCGCGGCAACGGCGAGCCGCTCACCGGGCGGTTCAGCCCCCCGGCCGGCGCCCGCTTCGACGCCGTGGTGGCCGCGGACAACGACACCCGTATCGTGCTGGCCACGGATTTCGGCTACGGCTTCGTCACCCGCTTCGAGGCGCTGACCGGCCGGCAGAAGGCCGGCAAGCAGATCATCAGCCTCAGCGACGGCGCGCGCGTGCTCACGCCGACGATCACTGCCGATCCGTCGCGCGACCGCATCGTCGTCGTCACCGGCGAAGGCCACCTGCTGATGTTCTCGGTGGCCGAGCTGCCCGAACTGGACAAGGGCAAGGGCAACAAGCTGATCGATATCCCCAAGGCCAAGCTGGCCTCGGGCGAGGAACGCGTGGTGGGCATCGCCGTGGTCGCCGAGGGCAAGGGCGAGGTCACCCTCTATGCGGGGCAGCGCAAGCTCACGCTGAAATGGGCCGACCTGGTCGAGTACGGCGGCAGCCGTGCCACACGTGGCGGCGTGCTGCCGCGCGGCCTGCGTCGCGTGGAGCGGATCGAGACCACCGGCTGACCGGCCGGGCTAGATCCGCGTCACGCTCCACGACACCAGCCGCCCCTGCTCGTAAGGCATCACGCCATGGAACGGGCGGGGGTCGGCGTCGAACACCATCGGCAGGAAATGCCGGTCGCCTTCCCACATGGGCACGGTGTCCAGTTCGTCCAGCGCCACCCACTCCAGTGCGCCTTCCGGGTTGGATTCCAGGCACGTGCCGGTATACCGGTCGATGACGAAGATGAAGCCCAGCCAGTCCTCGCCGTTCTTGCCGAAGCCCGGCCAGTTGAGGGTGCCGCGCAGGCGCATGTCCACGCACTCGATGCCCGCTTCCTCGCGAATTTCGCGGCGCATGCAGGCGGCGATGTCCTCGCCCGGCTCCATCTTGCCGCCCAGGCCGTTGTACTTGCCCAGGTGCTGGTCGTCCTGGCGGGCGTTGCGGTGGATCAGGAGCACGCGGCGACCGTCCGGCGACAACACGTAACCGAGCGTGGCGACGATGGGCGTATAGGGCATGACGATGACGACACCGTGGAAAAGCCCGGGAGTTTACCCTCCCCCGCGCGAAGACGGCGATTCACCCCTTGCGTCGTCCCGGCGACCCGGCGACCATCCACCCATGCGCCGCCCGCCCCTTCCCCGTTTCGATCGCACGTTCCTGCTCCGCGCCCTCACCGCCATCCTGGTCACCGCGTCGGCCCTGGGCTGTGCGCCGGCCGCGGATGCCGTGGACGGGCAGGACATCGTCTTCGACAGCCAGTCGTATTTCGCCGTCACGGTGGATACCCGGCAGGAGGACATCGAGCTGCGCTGGCGCAATCCGGACACGGGGCAGCCGTTCGGCGGCATCGGGGCCCTGAAGACCTGGGCGGCAGGCAAGGGCCGGCCGCTGGCCTTCGCCACCAACGCAGGTATTTACGACCGCGAGTTCAAGCCGCTGGGCCTGTTCGTCGAGGACGGCAAGACGATCGTGCCGCTCAACCTGGTCCACGGCAACCCGCGCTCGGGCAATTTCTCGCTGCTGCCCAACGGCGTGTTCGCCGTGTACGACGATGGCAGCGTGGCCGTCACCTCCACCGAGGCGTTCCGCGACGCGGGGCGCAAGCCGCGCTTCGCCACCCAGTCCGGGCCGATGCTGGTGATCGACGGCGAGGTCAATCCGCAGTTCGACAACGGCTCGGACAGCATGAAGTGGCGCAGTGGCGTGTGCGCGAAATCCGCGCACGAGGCCGTGTTCGTGGTCAGCCGCGCGCCGGTCAACTTCCACAGCTTCGCCCGCCTGTTCCGCGACCAGCTGGGCTGCCGCGATGCGCTGTTCCTGGACGGCACCATCTCGCAGGCGTACACGCCTGACGACGGCTACGCCGGCGCGCCGGCGTTCATGACCAAGCCCTATGCGGGCATCGTGGCGGTGTTTCCGAAAAAACGCTGAGCGCTAGGCGAGCATCCGTGCACAGATGGCCTCGTAGAGGTCGGGCAGGCGCTCCAGGTCGGCGATGGACACGCACTCGTCCACCTTGTGGATGGTCGCGTTCACCGGCCCCAGCTCGATCACCTCGGCGCCCATCGGCGCGATGAAGCGGCCGTCGCTGGTGCCGCCGCCGGTGCTCTGCTCCGGATCGATACCGCACAGGTCGCGGCATACCTCGACCACCACCTCGCGCAGGCGGCCTCCCGGCGTGGCCAGGAACGGATGGCCGGACAGGTGCCAGTCGACGGCGAAGTCCACCTCGTGTGCGCGGAGGATCGCCTCGGCGCGTTCGCGCAGGCCGTCCGCCGTGCTGGCGGTGGAGAAACGGAAATTGACCAGCGCCACCAGCTCACCGGGAATCACGTTGTTGGCACCCGTGCCCGCGTTGAGGTTGGACACCTGGAACGAGGTGGGCGGGAAATCCGCATTGCCTTCGTCCCAACGCTCCGCCGCCAACGCCGCCAGCGCGGGCGCGAACGCATGGATCGGGTTCTTCGCTTTTTCCGGGTAGGCCACATGGCCCTGCACGCCGCGCACGGTCAGCGTGCCGGAGAGCGAGCCACGCCGGCCGACCCGGATCAGGTCGCCCAGGCGTTCCTTCGCCGACGGCTCGCCGACGACGCAGGCGTCGATGCGCTGGCCCACCGCCGCGAAGTAATCCACCACCTCGCGCACGCCGTGCAGCGCCACGCCTTCCTCGTCGCTGGTCAGCAGCAGGCCCAGCGTGCCGGCGTGATCCGGATGCGCGACGACATAGCGCTCCAGCGCCACGACCATGGCCGCGACCGAGCCCTTCATGTCCGCCGCACCGCGGCCGTAGAGCACGCCATCGCGCTCGGTGGGCTCGAACGGCGGCGAGACCCAGGCCGCTTCCGGCCCGCTGGGCACCACGTCGGTGTGCCCGAGGAACGCCAGTACCGGGCCGTCCTGGCCGTGGGTGGCCCAAAGGTTGTCGACGTCGCCGAAGCGCAGGTGCTGGATGCGGAAGCCGACGGCGGCAAGGCGTCCGGCAATCAACGGCAGGCAGCCGGCGTCGTCGGGCGTGACCGAACGGCGGCGGATCAGGTCGCGGGTGAGGTCGAGAACGGCGGAGGTCATGGCGTGCCGAAACGCTTCTTGAAGGCGTTGTCGCTGAAGCCCACCGTGACCTCGTCGCCGTCGACGACGACAGGGCGCTTGATGAGTGCAGGGTACTCTTTCAGCAGCAGCGTCCACTCGGGATCGCTGCGCGGATCCTTGCGCTGCGGCAGTAGCGTGCGCCACGTGGTCGAGGCCTTGTTGACCAGCTTCTCCCAGCCGCCCAGGTGCTCCGCCCACGCCTTGAGCGTGGCGGGGGGCACCGGCTGCGCACGGTAATCGACGAACGCGTGCGGCACGTCGAACCGGGTCAGCCAGTTGCGGGCTTTCTTGCAGGTGTCGCACTGCGGCAGGCCGTAGACGGTGATCGCCATGGCTCAGTCCCCGCTGCGCAGCAGTTCGTTGATGCCGGTCTTGGAGCGCGTCTTCTCGTCCACCTGCTTGACGATGATGGCCGCGTACAGGCTGTGGCTGCCGTCCTTCGCCGGCAGGCTGCCGGAGACCACGACGCTGCCCGCCGGCACGCGACCGTAGGAAATCTCGCCCGTGGCGCGGTTGTAGATGCGGGTGGACTGGCCGAGGAACACGCCCATGCCGATCACCGAACCCTTCTCGACCACCACGCCCTCGACCACCTCGGAACGCGCGCCGATGAAGCAGTTGTCCTCGATGATGGTCGGATTGGCCTGCAGCGGTTCCAGCACGCCACCGATGCCCACGCCGCCGGAAAGATGCACGCCCGCACCGATCTGCGCGCACGAGCCCACCGTGGCCCAGGTGTCGACCATGCTGCCCGCGCCCACGAAGGCACCGATGTTGGTGTAGCTGGGCATCAGCACCACGTCTTTCGCGATGTGCGCGCCACGTCGCACCAGCGCACCCGGCACCACGCGCGCGCCCAGCTGCGCGTACTCCATGGCGTCGCCGTCGGTGAAGCGCAACGGCACCTTGTCGAACGCGCTGGACGGACCACCGTCCACCACCGTGTTGCCGTTGATGCGGAAGTACAGCAGCACGGCCTTCTTCAGCCACTGATTGACCTTCCAGCCGCCGTTGCCATCGGGCTCCGCCACGCGGCGCTCACCGGACTCCAGCAGGCCCAGGACCTGCTCGACCGCCTCGCGCAGGTGGCCCTCGATGTCGTTCTGGGTCAGGTCGGCACGACGCTCGAAGGCATCGTCGATCAGGGATTCAAGCGTTTGCATCTGCATGTACGACAGTCCTGGGGTTTTCGAAACCGATATGGCGAAGCAGGCAAGCGCGCAGGATCTCCCGGCGCTCGGCGGAGAGGGAGGCGTTGCCGCGATCGGTCAGCTGGAAGAAATCCTCGACACGCTCACCGAACGTCGCGATACGCGCATCATGCACGCGCACCTCGGCTTCGGCCAGCGCCTGGGCCACGGCCGCCAGCAGGCCGGGGCGATCGGTGCACACCAGCGCCAGCTGCGTGCGCTCGCCCGCGTCGACGAACTCGATGCGCGGCGTCATCTGGAAATGCCGCAGGTGGCGCGAGAGGCTGCGCTTGGGCGGCCCCTGGCCGGCGGGCTGCTCCAGCGCACGACGCAGGCGCAGGCGCAGTTCTTCCGCGCGCTGCAGCGACGCCGGCGCCTGCGAATCCGATTCCAGCAGCAGGAAGGTATCCAGCGCCATGCCGGTGCTGGACACGAGCACGCGTGCCTCGACCACGGAGAAGCGCAGGCGGTCGAGCACGGCGGTGACCGTGGCGAACAGGCCGTCGCGATCGCTGGCGTAGATGAACAGCTCGGTGCTGCCGCGCACGGAAAACGGATGGACTTCCACCAGCGGCGTGACGCCGCGCGAGCGCAGGATGGCGGCGGTCTGCCAGGCGATCTGTTCCGGGCGATGGCGCAGGAAACTGCCGTCGGGAAATTCCGCCCAGACCTGGGCTACTTCATCCGCGGCCACGTGCTCGCCGACCAGGATGCCCAACGCGCGCTCACGGCATTCGCGCACGCGCATGCCCGCATGCGACGGCGGGGTGAGGTCGCTGCGCAGCGCGAAGCGCGTGGCCGTATAGAGGTCTGCCAGCAGCCGATCCTTCCAGGCGTTCCACAGCTTCGGGCTGGTGCCGATGATGTCGGCAATGGTCAGCAGGTAGAGGTGGTCGAGGTGTTCCCAGTCGCCCACCGTGGCGGCGAAGCGGTGCACCACGTCGGGATCGGTGATGTCCTGGCGCTGGGCGGTAGTGCTCATCAGCAAGTGATGGCGGACCAGCCAGGCGACGAGATCGACATCGTCGTCGCCCAGGCCCAGGCGTGCACAGAAGGCACGCGCGTCTTCCTCGCCCAGCACCGAGTGATCGCCGCCCCGGCCCTTGGCGATGTCGTGGAACAGCGCGGCCAACAGCATCAGTTCGGGTTTGTCGATGTGCGGCCAGATCTCGCAGCCGATGGGGAAGTCGCGCCGTGCGGCGGGGTCGGCGAAACGCGCCACGTTGCGCAGCACCCGCAGCGTGTGCTCGTCCACGGTATAAACGTGGAAGAGGTCGTACTGCATGCGCCCGACCACCTTACCGAAGGCCGGCAGCACGGCGGCCAGCAGGCCATGGCGGTTCATCCGCCACAAGGCCTCCACCGCCGGGGCGCCACGACGAAGCAGGGTGAGGAAGGCGCGCAGCACCTCGGGGTCGTCGGCCAGCGACTCGCCATGCGACGAGGCCGCATGCTGGATACGCCGCATGGTGTCGGCGGTAAAGCCAGCGATGCCGGGCTCGTCCAGCCGCGCGATGAATATCTCCACCAGCGCGGCCGGGCGATGCACGAACAGGTCCGGGTCGCGCACGGCGATGCGTGCCCCGTAGCGCACGTAGTCGCGCCCCACGTCCTCGGGCCGGGTCTGCGGATCGAGCATTTCCTCGAAGCGCTCCACCAGCTGCGTGCCGGAACGCTCGATCTGGGTGGCCGCGCGGTAGTAGCCCTGCATGAACTGCTCGACGCCCAGGTTTTTCGCGTGCTCGTCCTCGAAGCCCAGCCGGGTGGCCAGCGCGCGCTGGTAGTCGAACAGCAGGCGCTCCTCGGCGCGCCCCGCCTCCAGGTGCAGCGCATAGCGGTAGCGACGCAGGGTTTCTTCCGCGTCGGTCAGCCGGGTGGCCTCCACCGGCTCGAGCAGGCCTTCGGCCACCATGGCGTCGAAATCGGGGGCGTCCGCGAGGCGACGCCCCAGCCAGCGCAACGCGTCCAGGGTGCGCAGGCCGCCGGGGCCGTCCTTGAGGTTGGGTTCGAGGTTCTGCGCGGTGTCGTCGTAGCGGGCATGGCGCGCGTCACGCTCGGCCAGGCGTGCCGCCAGGTAGGCCCGCGGGGGCCAGAGCGCGGGGTCGTCCAGTATCCCGCGCAGCTCCTGGGCAAGGATGGGCCAGCCGGCCAGGCGCTTGGCGTCGAGCAGGCTGGTGAAGACGCTCGCCTCCGTCGCGGCCAGCTCGCGGCATTGCGCCACGGTGCGCACCGCGTGACCCGGCTTGAGGCCGATATCCCACAGGCAGCCGAAGAAGTTCTCCAACGCGCGATACAGCGCCGGCGAGCTTTCGCCTACCAGGGCCAGCAGGTCGACGTCCGACGCGGGAAACAGCATGCCGCGCCCGAACCCGCCCACGGCGAACAGGGCGGAGGCGGCGATGTCGCCCAGGCAGGCACCCCAGGCGTGCACCACGACGCGCTCGACGATCTCGGCGCGGCGGCGGGCCAGCGCCGAGGCGTCCTCGCCCTCGTTGAAGGCGACGGTGAGGGCGCGATCCACATCGCCCATCAACTGGCGGAGCGCACGGCGTGCTTCGGGCGACACGCCCGAGCGGGGCACCACGGCGGGCAGGCGCGGAAGCGGCGGAAGCGTCACGGCGAAGCCCTCGATGGCTGTGGCAGGGAACGGACAGCGGCCGGGCGGCCGCGTCGATGGAACGTCAGGCGGCGTCCGGCCAGGGCGTGAGGATCTCGAAACCGGTATCGGTCACGGCCACGGTGTGCTCCCACTGGGCGGACAGCGAGTGGTCCTTGGTGACCACCGTCCAGCCGTCGGGCAGCGACTTGGTCTGCGGCTTGCCGGCGTTGATCATCGGTTCGATGGTGAAGGTCATGCCGGGCTTCAGCTCCAGGCCCGTGCCGTTGCGCCCGTAATGCAGCACCTGCGGCTCGTCGTGGTAGACCTTGCCGATGCCGTGGCCGCAGTACTCGCGCACCACCGAGAAACCGGCGGCCTCCGCGTGCTTCTGGATGGCGGCGCCGACATCGCCCAGGGTGGCGCCCGGCCTGACCGCCTCGATGCCCTTCATCATGGCCTCGAAGGTGGTATCGACCAGGCGGCGCGCGAGGACGCTGGGCGTGCCCACAAAATACATGCGGCTGGTATCGCCGTGCCAGCCGTCCTTGATGACCGTGACATCGATATTGACGATGTCGCCGTCCTTGAGGACCTTGGTCTCCGTGGGAATGCCGTGGCAGATCACGTGGTTGACCGAGGTGCACACGGTCTTCGGAAAGCCCCGGTAGCCCACGTTGGCGGGCACGGCCTTCTGCACGTTCACGATGTGGTCGTGGGCCAGGCGGTCCAGGTGCTCGGTGGTGACGCCGGGCTTGACGTGCGGCACCAGCATGGCCAGCACCTCGGCGGCCAGACGGCCGGCCTCGCGCATCAGCTGGATCTCTTCGGGGGTCTTGGGTACGACGGGCATGGCGGCTCTCTCTTGGTTCTTTGCCCTGCAGGGGAACGGGCCTGCCTGCGGAAATGGCGGCGCCCCCACCGGAATTCCACCCGATCTTGCGGCAGGGCGGCCCCGGAGGCTACAATTAGCGAGTTTTGCTGTCCGGCGAAGCCACGCGAACGTGGCCACGGCGGCGATACGAACCGCGATTGTAACCGGTCGCACCCAACGCCACACACGCATCGGCACCGCCTTCGGGGTGCCTGGTTCGAAAGAACCGGGTCGAAGCCGGGGATGCGTGGAGGTCCCAACCCCCTCAGAACCGCTCGATGCGGTTCGCCCAGGAGTCATTCCATGGCACAAGTCACCATGCGCGAAATGCTGGAAGCCGGCGTTCACTTCGGCCACCAGACCCGTTACTGGAACCCCAAGATGGCGCCGTACATCTTCGGTGCCCGCGGCAAGATCCACATCATCAACCTCGAGAAGACGCTCCCGCTCTTCACCGACGCGATGAACTTCCTCTCGGGCCTGGCCCAGAAGGGCGGCACCATCCTCTTCGTCGGCACCAAGCGCTCCGCCCGTGAGTCGCTGGCCGAAGAAGCCGCGCGCGCCGGCCAGCCGTTCGTCACCGCCCGCTGGCTCGGTGGCATGCTGACCAACTTCCGTACGGTCAAGCAGTCGGTCGCCCGCCTGAAGGAACTGGAAGCCGCCGAAACCGACGGTTCGTTCGAGAAGCTGGTCAAGCACGAAGTGCTGGCCCGTCGCCGCGAGCGCGACAAGCTGCAGAACTCGCTGGGCGGCATCAAGGACATGAACCGCCTGCCGGACGCCCTGTTCATCGTCGACATCGGTCACGAAGACATCGCCGTCCAGGAAGCCCGCAAGCTCGGCATCCCGGTGGTCGCCGTCGTCGATACCAACTACGACCCGGCCCTCGTCGACTACGCCATCCCGGGTAACGACGACGCCATCCGCGCCATCCAGCTCTACGCCCGCGCCGCCGCCGACTCCATCCTGGAAGGCAAGGCCGCCTCGCCGAACGCCGCTCGTGGCGATGCCAACGAGTTCGTCGAGATGGACGAGGAAGGCAACCCGGTCGCGAAGGACAGCGCCCCGCGTGGCGATCGTCGTGGCGCGCCGGACAAGAAGGGTGCCCCGCGTCGCGAAGGTGGCCGTGACGGCGGCCGTGATGGTGGTCGTGGTCGCGCGTAAGCGCCCCACCCCGTCACCGCTCCATCGTCCCATCCGGCGCCGCGGCACACCCGCCGCGGCGCCCATCAAACCTTTGAGGAACTACCATGGCTGAGATTTCCGCCAAGCTCGTCAATGAACTGCGTCAGCGTTCCGGCGTCGGCATGATGGAGTGCAAGAAGGCGCTCGTCGAAAACAATGGCGACATCGAAGTGGCGATGGAATGGCTGCGCAAGAACGGCATGGCCAAGGCTGACAAGAAGGCCGACCGCGTTGCCGCCGAGGGCCTGATCGCCGTCGCGCAGAAGCCCGGCGTCGCCACCCTGGTCGAAGTCAACAGCGAAACCGACTTCTCCTCGCGCAACGAGCAGTTCATCCAGTTCACCAAGGACGTCGCCAACGTCGCCCTCGAGTCCGGCATCGACGACATCGCCGCGCTCAAGGCCGCCAAGCTCGGCGACACCACGGTCGAGGAAGGCGCCAAAGCGCTCACCCTCACCATCGGCGAGAAGTTCGACGTGCGCCGCATGGCCAAGGTCGAAACCCAGGACATCATCGGCGCGTATTCGCACAGCGGCCGCATCGGTGTACTGGTGGCGCTCAAGGGCGGCTCGGAAGAGCTGGCCAAGGGCATCGCCATGCACGTCGCCGCGATGAACCCCAAGTTCGTCAAGGTCGAAGACGTCCCGGCCGATTTCCTCGCGAAGGAAAAGGAAATCGAGCTCTCCAAGATGACTGACAAGGACAAGGCCAAGCCGGCCGACATCCTCGACAAGATCGTCTCGGGCAAGGTCAACAAGATCCTCGCCGAAGTGACCCTCGTCGGCCAGCCGTACGTGCTGGACGGTGACGTCACGGTCGCCGAAGCCCTCAAGAAGGCCGGTGCCGAGATCATCTCGGTGCAGCGCCTGGCTGTCGGCGAAGGCATCGAGAAGGTCGTCGACGACTTCGCCGCCGAAGTCATGAAGCAGGCGGGTCTGGCGTAAGCCAAACGCCCTGGCGACACCCGAAAGAGCCGCGAGCAATCGCGGCTCTTTTTTTGTTTGGGCAACTGGCTGGGCGGGCTCGCCTTCGGCATCGCGTTGGGCCTTGAGCCGTGGAGCAAGAGCCGGCGGGTGCCACCCTCGGGGCCACGCCTGCGGCGACCC
>NZ_JARVRT010000048.1:0-35500 GCF_030209605.1 Luteibacter sp. ME-Dv--P-043b | reverse complement strand
TTCGAATCTACCCCATCGAAAAGACACAAGCGCACGATGTGCGCGAAAAGCCAACGCAGCGGCGATGCAATAACCCCCATCGCCTCATACGCTCGACCCCGATCGCCACAACCAGCGCGATCCACGGCTACGCAGACGCCGACGTCAGCTTCAACCCCAGAATCCCCAGCACGATCAGCCCGACGCACACCAGCCGCAACGGCTGCGCCGACTCACCGAACAACACGATACCGAAAATCACCGCGCCAACGGCGCCGATGCCCGTCCACACCGCATACGCCGTGCCCAGGGGCAGCTGTTTCGTCGCGAAGGCCAGCAGCACGATGCTCACCAGCATCGCGCCCGCGGTGAGGACGCTGGGCAACAGACGGGTGAAGCCCTCGGTGTATTTAAGGCCGACGGCCCAGGCGATTTCGAAAAAGCCGGCCACGACAAGAATCAACCAATACATGGGAGTGTGCTCCGCAAGAGCGGGGTCGTCCCCGCGGAGATGGTGCGCGTTCCGGGGTCGTCCCCGGAAGCGGGCCGGCATTGCGCCGACCCGTTGCCATTATACGGAGCGTGTGTAACCCCGCGCTGACCCGCTCGTCAGACGGAGGGGCCGACGGTCGGACCGGTGGAACCGGTCGTGGGATCGGCCGCGGCCTTGCGTACCTTCGCGCCACGGACGATGCCGTAGACGCTGATCAGGAACCAGGCCAGCTCCTGCACGAACGCCGACAGGTTGAACATGCCGAACACCAGCGACAGCAGGATGCCGAACGCACCCAGCAGGTTCATCACCTGATAGGCGTAACCCTGGCCGGACACCTTGTGCGCCTGGAGCAGGAGGAAGGCGATCAACACCAGTGCCACGCCGACCAGACCCGCCCAGTCGTGCCAGAACATCGCATTCATTTCTTCGCACCTCGCTGACGCAACGCCTCGAACAGGACGACACCCGTGGCGACGGAGACGTTGAGGCTCTCCATCCCGCCGGGCATCGGTATCTTCGCCACGAAATCGCAGGTATCGCGGGTGAGCCGACGCATGCCGTCACCCTCGCTACCCATCACCAGCGCCACCGGCCCCTTCAGGTCGATCGTGTAGATGGACTGGTCGGTGTCGCCGTCCAGCCCGGTGATCCACACGCCGGCGTCCTTCAGCAGGCGCAGGGCGCGGGCCAGGTTGGTCACCGCGATCAGCGGCACCAGGTCGGCACCGCCGGCGGACGCGCGGCGCACGGTGGGCGTGATGCCTACCGCGCGATCCTTCGGTACCACCACCGCCGTCACCTTGGCCGCCGCCGCACTGCGCAGGCACGCACCCAGGTTGTGCGGGTCGGTGACGCCGTCCAGTACGAGCACCAACGCATCCGCGCCCGCCGCCTCGAGCAACGCCGGCAGGGCGCTCTCGTCGCGCAAGGGCGGAGTTTCATAACGCGCGATGACGCCCTGATGGCGTGCTTCGCCACCGAGCTTCTCCAGCTGTTCCTTGGCCACCGGCTTGACGATCAGGCCGAGCTTGCGCGCCTGGCCCGCAATCTCCGCAATGCGAGCGTTCTTCGAACCCTGCTCGATCAGTACTTCACGGATACGATCCGGGTCGTTGACGAGTGCGCCCTCGACCGGATTGATGCCTACGATCCACGACTCGCTCATGCTTGCGGCTTGCTCCTGGGTTTACGCGGACCACGACGCGTCGTGGACTTCTTCGCCGTGGCCTGCTCCGTCGACGGTGTATCCGTCGTCGTTGCGTCCGACGGTGCCGCGGCCTGCTTCCTGGGGGCCTTCTTCACGGCCGGGGCCGACGAACGACCCTCGCCCGACGAACCCGCGCCAGCCGGCGCGCCGCCGCGCTTCGATGTCGCCCTGCCCCGTGCCGGAGCCTCCGACGATGGCGACGGCGGCGTGTCACGCGTGTCGTCGCGACGCGGCCCACGACGGTTGCCCGAGCGGTTGTCGTCCTGGCGCGATTCACCACCGCCCGCCTGACGCGGGCCGCGCTGGCGGGAGCCCCGCTGCGAAGAACGCTCCGAGCGATCGGCCGTGGTTTCCGCCGCCGGCGAACGCTCCGGACGGGCCTTCGGCGCGATCGGTTCCTCGACGGCCACCGGTGCCGGAGTCTTCTTGCCGAAGATGCGGCCGACGGCTTTCTTCGCCGCACGGCCCATCGCCCTGCCCGCTTCCATCATGCCCGAGCGCGGCGCGGCGACCGGTGCGGCCACCTTCGGCGCGGGTTTGGGCAGCGCGGCCAGCCGCGCGATAAGGCGGAAGTCGATCTTGCGATCTTCCAGGCTGGCACGCAGCACCTGCACGCTCACGTAGTCGCCCAGGCGATACGCCGCGCCGGTGCGCTCGCCCTGCAGGAGGTGACGGACTGGATCGAACTTGTAGTAATCGTTGGGCAGCTGCGAGACGTGCACCAGACCCGACACGCGCGAGGCGGCCAGCTCGACGAACAGCCCGAACGAGGTGACGCCGGTGATGGTGCCGGCGAATTCCTCACCAACGTGTTTCTCCATCCAGGCGCACTTGAAGCGCTCGTCCACGTCGCGCTCGGCTTCCTCGGCACGCCGCTCGCGCTGCGAGCAGTGAATGGCCATGGCGGACATCTGCGTGTCGCTGTAGACGTACTCGGACGGCTTGCCCCGCGTGATCGCATAGCGGATCGCACGATGGACGAGCAAATCCGGGTAACGGCGGATCGGCGAGGTGAAGTGCGCGTACGCATCCAGCGCCAGGCCGAAGTGGCCCTGGTTTTCCGGATGGTAGATGGCCATGCTCTGCGCGCGCAGCAGCACCGACTGGATCAGCTCCGCCTCCGGACGATCCTGCACCTTCTTCAGCAGGGCCGAGAAATCCGCAGGCGTAACTTCGTCGGCCGGCGGCATCTTCAGCTTGAACTCCTTGAGGAACTGCAGGAGGTCTTCGTATTTCTCGGCCGGGGGTGTGGCATGCACACGGTACAGCGCAGGCACCTTGCGCTTGGTGAGGAACCGCGCCGCCTGCACGTTCGCGGCGATCATGCATTCCTCGATCATCTTGTGCGCGTCGTTGCGATCCGAAGCGCCCATCGACTGCACATCGCCCGCTGGCCCCAGGCGGAACTTGACTTCCGGGGTCTCGAAATCGATGGCGCCGCGGCGCTTGCGTGCCTTGGCCATCACCTTGTACAGCTTGTGCAGGGTTTCCACCTGCGGCAGCACGTCGGCGATCTCGTCGCGCACGTCGGCATTGCGCTCGCCCACGGCCTGCCAGACCTTGTTATAGGTGAGGCGCGCATGCGAGAACATCACCGCGTCGTAGAACTTGGAGCGGGTGACCTCGCCTTCCTCGTCGATCTCCATGTCGCAGACCATGCACAGGCGCTCGACCTTCGGCATCAGCGAGCAGATGCCGTTGGACAAGGTCTCCGGCAGCATTGGCACGACGAACCCGGGGAAATAGGTGGACGTGCTGCGGTTGTAGCCTTCGACGTCCAGCGGGGTACCCACCGGCACGTAGTGCGAGACGTCCGCGATGGCCACGATCAGGCGGAAACCGCCGTCCTTCAGGGACTCGGCATACACCGCGTCGTCGAAGTCGCGTGCGTCTTCGCCGTCGATGGTGACCAGGGGCAGCTTGCGGATGTCCGTGCGACCCTTGCGTTCTTCCGAGGTGACCTTGGGCTCGATTTCCTCGGCCTGGCGGATGACCTGCGGCGGAAACTCGTGCGGCAGGTCGTGGCTGGCGATGGCCATCTCGACCACCAGCGACGGTTGCAGGCGCTCGCCGAGCACGGCGCGCACGGTGCCCATGGGGCCGCGCTGCTGGGTCGGCGGATCGGTGATTTCCACCACGACGATCTCGCCCGAGCGGGCACCGGCGTCGCGGCCGGCGGGAATCATGATGTTCTGGTGCAGGCGGCGATCGTCCGGCTCGACCAGGGTCACGCCGTTCTCGATCACCACGCGCCCGACCATCCGCGGCGAGCGGCGCTCCAGCACTTCCACGATGGCGCCCTGGCGGCGGCCGCGACGGTCGATGCCGACCACGCTGGCGAGCACGCGATCGCCGTGGAGCACGCTGCGCATCTGCTGCGGCGAGAGGTAGAGGTCGTCGCCGCCCTCGTCCGGACGCAGGAAGCCGTAGCCCTCGGCATTGGCGATGACGCGACCGGGGATCAGGCTGAGTTTCTGCGCCGGCGCGTAGTCGCCACGGCGGTTACGCAGCAGCTGGCCGTCGCGGACCATGGCGCCCAGGCGCTTGTTGAGGGCGACGATCTCGTATTCATCGAACAGGCGCAGCGCCCGGGCGATGTCGTATTCGGCCAGCAGCTCGCCGCGCTCCTCCAGCAGGGCCAGGATGGCCTCACGGCTGGGGATGGGCTTCTCGTAGCGCTGGGCTTCGCGCTCGGCATGGGGATCGACCACGGCATGCGCGGGGGTGTTGCCTTCCGGCGCCTTGCCGGCGCGGCTGGCCTTGGGTTTACGGGGACCGCGTTCGGTATCCGAACCTTTCGTTTTCTTTGTCACGTAAGAACCTTTGAAGGGGGATGGGAAATAGTTTCACATCCGGGGTGCAAAATAGTTGACAAGCATACTCGACCTACCTAATCTACGCGGCTCACGGGGCAGCGATGCTTCGGGACACCTGCCCAGGTGGCGGAATTGGTAGACGCACTAGTTTCAGGTACTAGCGGGTAAAACCGTGGAGGTTCGAGTCCTCTCTTGGGCACCAATTATAGACGAAGCCTCGCAGCGATGCGGGGCTTTGTTGTTTCCGGGGTTCAGGAAGGCCTCGCGATAGAATCGTCGGAACCTGCGAAGGAAGCCTCCTCCATGTTCACACGCCTCACATCGATGCTCTCGTCCCCCACGGGCGGCGACCCGGACGCAAGCGAACTCCGCTTGAACGTCTATGCCACGGTAAGCACGCTACCCGCACTCGATTTTCCCCATCGCGTGCTCGGACAGCGCGACCTGGGCGACCCCGACCTGATTGGGCACCTCGAGGGATTCATCGGCTATGTGCTCAGCCGCGGCGATGGTGAGATGACGCGCGTGCGCTATCACCTGATGCGGCACCTGCAGAGGGTGCAGCATCACGTCAGCCTGAGCGTCGCGCCATCCGCCCTCCCCACGTTCTCGCGATGGACCGAACGGGCAAACGCGGTGGTCTTTCACGACGACGGAAGCGTCCGCGACACGGCTGGCCGCGTGCTGATCGACAGTGAGGGCGACGGCGATCCTGCCGCGGACGTCCCCTATCCCGCCGATGCCGTGGCGAGGAAAGCCGTCATCGAGACCGAACTCTCGGAGAAAGGCATACACACCTCGACCAGCCTGCCACCGGTGGTCGGTGAGGAAGAAGCCCAATGGCGTACACCGGCGGACGTCGTCGGACGCGTGATGGCCTTGCTTATCGTAAGCGCCTATGCGGAAGGCATCCGCGACGGCGAACGGCTCGATGTCGAACAGATGCGCGAGCGCCTCCCAGGAGCCTTCCCGTATCTGTCGCCGGACGAACAAGCGTTCCTCCAGGCCGATAACCCGGATGAGCATCTCGTCACCCAGATGGGTTGGCGCTACGAGAGCATGGCGACCCTGGCCTGGGCGGCAGGACTTTGGCCGGACCACCCTGCGCCGGATACCATTTGCGATGTCGCCGGCCTCACGGCCAGCCTGCTCGATGACGCGGAGCATGGAATGCCGACTACGCCTGGCCTGCGTCTCACCGACGATATCCTCGACGCGCTCGACATGACATTCCGCACGCATTGGGTCATACGCGAGGCTGAGCTCGGCCGCCGCGACTTCCCTCCCCATGTCATCCCGGGCGTGATCCAGGAACGTCATCACGCGCTGAACTGGCTTGTGCGCTTCGAGCAGGCCGAATGGGATGACGTGACGACGCCGACATAGTGGATATGCATGAAGAACGCACCTCCCGGATACTTATGCCCGTTCTGCGGTATCGCCGAGACGCTGCCGCTGCCGGCGCCGGAATCAGCGGTCGTCCTGATCGAAAGCACTGTATTCGCGTTGGTGCCCACGCACTACTACGGCGGGATAAAAGGCAATTGTCTGGTGATACCGCGGATGCACCATGAAAACGTGCTGGATATCCCGGACGACCTTGGACAGGCGTTCTTTCGCACGACACGTCGACTGGCACAGGCGATGCGGAGCGTTTTTCAGTGCGATGGAATCTCCACCCGCCAGCACAATGGACCCGCCGGCAACCAGGATGTCTGGCACTACCACTTGCATGTCTTTCCACGATACGACAACGACGGACTGTATACGGGGAAGAAGTCGTCCTACTCGACCGAAGAACGGGTCGAGCTTGCGGCCCGTCTGCGAACCGCCTTGCAATAACGGTACCTGCCACGCACAACGCCGCCCGCACGGAAGCCGATGGCGGGCCTCCCTGCCCGCCCTGACTGGATCAAGCCGGCTGCACCATCTGCCCATAACGCCACCGCACATACCTGCACAATAGCTCGGGCGTCATCGCCGTAGCGCGCACGCCGTCACCGGCGAACTCGACCATCGCATTGCCCAGTTCGATCGGCGCACGAGCCTTCGTCCCGACCGGTGGTTCCGACAGTTCGACCGGCATCACAGTGGCGAGGCGCCCGGTGGCGGGATGCTCGCCGAGTTGCTGCCGCCACTTTTGATAGTCCACACGCTGCACGTCCAGCTCGTCGATGGCCGCGACCTGTCGGGTCAGTTCGCCGAGCATGAACGATCGTGGGTTGGTGAGGTTGAGGCTACGGCCGCGCATGTCGCCTCGCAGCGACAGGGTCACGATCGCGTCGGCCATGTCGTCCACCGGCAATGAATTGATAGGCGTATCGATGTCCGGCACGCACTCGAGAACGAGGCACGCATCGATGAACAGGCTCCACGTATCGGTGGCGTTGCTGGCGCCGTTCCCACGGGCGCCCGCGATATGCGTGGGACGATAGACCGTGTACGGGATGCCGCGCTCGCCACCGACGCGCAACAGCCGCTCGGCCACCCACTTGCTTTGCGCGTAGCCCGAAGGAAGGCCACGCCAGTGCTCGGCCAGCTGCGTCTCCTTCACGATGTCCGGTCCGGCGCTCTCGACCGGCGGTATCGTGCTGAGCGTGGATACGTAGTGGATGTGCTTGGGCGTGCCCCGCGCTGCCAGGCGCAGGATCTCCTGGGTGCCCGTCACGTTGGCCGCTTTCAGGCTGGCGTACGTGTGCAACGAATCCACCCACGCCCCGTTATGGTGGATCGTATCGATCATGTCGGCCAGGCGATCGAAACACGCCTCGGTCAGACCGAGCTTCGGCTGCGCGAGATCGCCCGGCACGATCACCACGCGGGCGGGATCGATCCCGGCGATGCCGAACCGCCGGATAGTCGCTGCCAGCCGCGACCATCCGTCCGCAGGGTCGATACAACGGACAAGGCAGTGCACCGTCGCCTGCGTCTGCCGTAGCAACGATGCAAGCAGGAATACCCCGAGAAAACCCGACGCACCCGTGAGCAGGATATGCGCCGGTGGCGCGTGGTCTCGAGGTCGCGCATCGGCACGGATGGCCTCGTCGAGCACGATCTCCCTGTCCAGGTCGAGGACGAGCGACGGCGGGAGCGTATCGGCCGGAGACATCAGTTGCGCCATGTCCGTCAACACCGGACAGCGGAACACATCGCGTACCGCCACCGACATGTCCATGACCTCGTTGATGCGCATGACCAGTTGCACGACCAGCATCGAGTGGCCGCCGAGCTCGAAGAAGTGATCGTGTCGGCCGACGCGCTCGACACCCAGCACCTCGCGCCACAACCTCGCCAGCGTGTTCTCGGCTCCGGCGTGCGGCGGCTCCCAGGCACGCCGGGCGTATGCACCATCGTCCGGCATGGGCAGGGCCTTGCGATCCAGCTTGCCGTGCGCGGTGAGCGGCATCGACCTGAGCACGACGAAAGCCGCAGGGAGCATGTAGTCCGGCAGCCGCACGGCCAGGTGATCGCGCAGGAGGGCAACGTCCGCGTCTCCATCGGCATCCACCACCACGTAGGCCACCAGGCGCTGCTCGCCCGGTCGATCCTCGCGGGCCATCACGACACACTCCCGCACCATGGGATGCATCGCCAGCTGGCTCTCGATCTCGCCCAGTTCGATGCGGAAGCCGCGCAACTTGACCTGATGATCGTTGCGTCCCACGAAGACGAGATTGCCGTCCGCCAGGTAGCGGACAAGGTCGCCGGTGCGGTACATGCGTGCGCCGGGCCGCGCATCGAACGGATCGGGAACGAACCGTTCGGCCGTCAGTACGGGCCGGTCGAGGTAGCCGCGTCCGACCCCTACCCCGCCGATATGCAACTCACCAACGCTGCCACACGGCACCGGCAGACCCTGCTCGTCGAGCACATACAGGCGTGTATTGGCGAGCGGCCTGCCGATCGGCACGCTGGCCGGTGCGCCAGGCTCGTCCGGGGCCAGCCACACCGTGGCGCATACCGTGATTTCGGTTGGGCCGTACGCGTTGGCCATACGGGCATGGCGTTGCCAGGTGGCCACCAGCCCCGGCGCGGATGCGTCACCCACGAAGACGAGCGTGGGTCGATGCGACCAGCGAGGGGTTTCGAGGTGGCCTTGCAGGAAGGCCGGCGGCAGCGAGGCGTGGGTTATGCCGTGGCGCCCAATGAAGGCGAGGAAAGCGGCCGGATTCAGCCGCTCCGCCTGCGTGGGGACATACAGCGCACTGCCCGTGGCGAGGGCCATCACGCTCTCGAAGACGCTGGCATCGAAGCCGGGCGAGGCGAACTGGCTGATCCGGCTGTTTGCGTCCACGCCCAGCCGCTCGCTCAGCGACAGCGCAAGGTTGACCACCGCGTGGTGTTCCACCATGACGCCCTTCGGCTTGCCGGTGGAACCGGAGGTATAGATGACGTACGCGAGCATGCGTGCATCGAAGCCGCCCACGTCGGGGTTGTCGGTTTCCTCGCCGTCCCGGCCGAGCCAGTCCGCCAGATCGAGCGCGTCGCGCGCCGCGAGCGCCGTCGCGCCGAGCGCCGCGCGTCCGGCGGCGTCGTAAAGCAGGAGCCCGGGCGCGGCATCGTCCAGGATATGGTCCAGACGCGCCGAGGCGTACGCCGGGTCGAGCGGCACGTACGCGGCGCCGGTCTTCAGTACGGCGAGGAGCGCGACGAACATGGCCGAACCCTTGCCGACACACAGCGCCACCCGGCCGCCTGGGCGCACGCCCCGCGCGATCAGTTCGTGGGCGAGACCGTTGGCGCGAGCGTTCCACTGTGCGTACGAGAGCGTTTCCGAAGCATCGACCAGTGCGGGCGCGTCCGGTGTGTCGCGCGCCCAGCGCTCCACCAGCTGGTGCATGCCCGTCTGCGCGGGATACGATGCCTCGGTACGGTTCCACTCGTCCAGCAGTTGCCGCCGCTCGGGCACGGCGAGCAACGGGATGGCCGCTATCGTCGCGGCGTCATCGGCCACCATGGCTTCCAGGACGGTATGCAGGTAGCCGGCGTGACGCGCCATGGTGTCGTCGTCGAACAAGGCGGTGGCGTAGTTGAAGCCGCCCTGGATACTGCCGTCCACGTCGCTCAGGATCAGCTCGATATCGAACTTCACCCAGTCGAACGCGGGCAGCGGCTCCACCGCGATGCCGGGCAATGACAACCGACCCTCGTCGTGGCTCTGCCAGGCGAACAGCACCTGGACCAGCGGTGTGCGATCGACGCGCCGGGGCACCTGCGCGATCTCCACCACCTGGTCGAACGGAAGGTCCTGGTGCGCCTGCGCATCCAGCGCGACCTGCCGCACGTGGTCGAGCAGCGAAGCAACGTCGTGTGGGGCGGCGAGGTCGATGCGCAGCGCGAGGGTATTGATGAAGAAGCCGATCAGCGCTTCCAGTTCTTCCCGCCCGCGTCCCGCGGTGGGCGTACCAATCATCACCTCCGACTGACCGGCGAGCCGTGACAGCACCGCGGCCCAGGCGGCCAGCACCACCATGAACAGGGTCGTGCCGTGCTTGTGGGCAACACGTTTGAGTGCACGCGTCAGCGTGGGGTCCAGTGTCAGTGGAAGGAACGCACCGGCGAACGACTGACGTGCTGGACGCGGCCTGTCCGTCGGCAGGGTCAGCAGGGACGGTGCGTCCGCGAGCTGCCGTCGCCAGTACGCGGCTTGCGCCGTGAGGCGGTCCCCGCTCATGCGGTCGCGTTCCCAGAGGGCGTAGTCGGCGTACTGGATCGGCAGCGGCAGCAGCGCGCTATCCACGCCGTCCACGCCGGCGGCATAGAGGGCGCCGAGTTCGGCGGCGACGATGCCGAGCGACCAGCCGTCGGCCACCAGGTGATGCAGGGTCAGTTGCAGCACATGACGCGACTCGCCCACCCTGACCAGGCTGGCGCGAACCAGGGGGCCGGCGGCGAGGTCGAACGGACGGTTCCTGTCCTCGGCCAGGAAGCGTGTCAACGCGGCCTCGATGTCGGGCCGGTCACGCAGGTCGTCGTGGTGCAGGTCCGGGCCGCGATCCTCATCGAGGACCATGGTGTGTGGTCGCCCGTGCTCGGCGACGAACACGGTGCGCAGGCTCTCATGGCGCGCCAGCAGGCGGCGGAATGCGCTGCGCAGGGCGGCCACGTCGAGGTCACCGTCGAGACGCACCGTCAGTGGGATGTGGTAAGTGGCGCTGTCACCCTCGAGCTGGGCGAGGAACCAGAGCCGTTGCTGGGCGTGTGACAGCGGGGCGCTGTCCCCGCGAGACGCTCGCGGGATGACCTCGAGGCCCGTGTCGCCTATCCTGAGCCGGCTGTCGGCCAGCACGCCGGCCAGCTCGCTGAGTACCGGGTGCGCGAACAGCTCGGCCAGCGGCAACGCCACGCCGAAACGCTGCGACAGGCGACTCAGCAGCCGCACTGCGATCAGCGAGTGGCCGCCCAGCTCGAAGAAGTGATCGTGCCGCCCGACCCGCTCCACGCCGAGCAGGTCCTGCCACAACGCGGCCAGTCCCGCCTCGATCTCGCCTTGCGGCGGCGCATAGACCGAGCGCGCAAACGCCTGCTCGTCGGGTAACGGCAACGCGCGGCGATCCAGCTTGCCGTGCGCGGTCAGGGGAATGGCGGCCAGACGCACGAATGCCGCGGGCACCATGTAGCCCGGCAGCAGGCCGGCGAGGTGCGCATGCAGCGTGGCCGCCAAGCCGTCGTCCTGGCACGGCGCGACGACATAGGCGACCAGTTGCGTCTCGCCACGCGTATCCGCGCGTGCGATCACCGCGCACTCCCGTACCGCCGGATGATCGGCGAGGTGGGCCTCGATATCGCCCAGCTCGATGCGGAAACCGCGGACCTTGACCTGATGGTCATTGCGGCCGAGGCAGACCAGTCGCCCATCCGGCAGGTAACGGGCAAGGTCGCCCGTGCGATACATGCGCGCATCGGGGCGGGTGTCGAACGGATCGCGCACGAACCGCTGGGCGGTCAGTTCGTCGCGATCGAGATACCCGCGCGCGATGCCCACGCCGCCGATGTACAACTCGCCGACGGCACCCAGCGGCACCGGCACGCCCTGGGTATCGAGCACATAGGCGCGGGCGTTGGCGATGGGACGCCCGATGGGTACGTGGCTGGGCGAATCGCCGATCGACCCCGGGCCGAGCGTCTGCGCCGTGACCACATGGGTTTCCGTGGGTCCGTAGTGATTGTGCAGGGCGCACGCCGGCAAGCGCGCGAACAGGCGCTTGATCTGCGGGGTCAGGCGCAACTGCTCGCCGGCCACGGCCACCTCGCGAAGGTCCGGCAGCAGTTCACCGTGGACGGAACCCTCGTCGATCGCCTCGGCCAGCGACTGCAAGGCGATGTACGGCAGGAAGACGCGCTGCACGCGTTGCTCGCGCAACACGTCCACCAGCACCTCGAACTGCAGCCGAACCGCCGCGTCCACCAGGACCAGCGCTCCCCCGAAACAAAGCGTGGCGAAGATCTCCTGGAACGCCACGTCGAAGCCGAGCGCTGCGTATTGCAGGGTACGCGGTGCCGGGGCGCCCGCATGTTCGCTCTGCGTTCGTTGCCAGTGCACCAGGTTGACCAGCGGCCCGTGCGGCATGGCGACGCCTTTCGGCGTGCCCGTGGAGCCGGACGTGTAGATCACGTAGGCGAGGTTGGTATCCGTCGCGCCGGGCAAGGGGTCAAGGTCGTCCGATGCAAGCGCGTCGTCTTCGGGCGGCGCCCTATCGAGGTCGATCGTGCGGTGTGTCGCTAGCGACCGGTCGCCCACTGCGCGTCGCCCCGCCCCGTCGGCAAGCAGCAGCGTCGCGCCCGCTTCATCGAGCACCTGCTGCAACCGTTCCGCGGGGTAGGCGGGATCGAGCGGTACGTAGCAGGCGCCCGCCTTGAGGATGGCCAGCATGGCGGTGACCATGGCGAAGCCGCGCTCGGCGCAGAGCGCGACGCGCTGGTCGGTTCGGCCCTCCGCACCGATGCCCAGCGCACGTAGATGACGCGCCCGGCGGTTCGCCTCCCGGTTCAGCGCGCCATAGGCCAGCCGCGCCTCGCCGTGGATGAGGGCGATCGCGTCCGGCGAGCGTGCCGCCTGCCGTTCGAAGAGTCGGTGGATGCCCTCCTCCCGCGCGACGGATACCTCGGTACGATTCCAGCGTTCGAGCAAGGCCCGTTCGTCGGCACCGGATAATTCGGTGCGGGATAAAGGCAGCGTCGTGTCGGCGGCCATGGCATCCAGCACGGCTCCCAGGTAGCCCACGTGGCGCTCGATCGATGCCTCGTCGAACAACGCCGTGGCATAGCCGAGTCCGCCGACGATGGCGTCTTCGTCCTCGTAGAGATGCAGTTCCAGGTCGTAGCGGATCGCCGCGAGTGACATCTCTGCCTGGCTCACCTCGATGCCCGGCAACGCGAAGCGCCCGCGGTCGTTGCTCTGCCAGGCGATGAGCACCTGGAACAGCGGCGAATGGTCCAGCCGCCGCGACGGACGCGCGAGCTCCACCACCTGCTCAAACGGCAGGTCCTGGTTTTCCTGTGCCGCGAGGATGCGCTGGCGCACCCGGGCGAGCATCCCGGCGGTATCCGGCTCGCCGGACACGTCCAGGCGCAGGGCCAGCGTGCTGACGAAGAAGCCGATGAGCGGCTCGATCTCGCGCTGCCCGCGGTTGGCAGAGAGCGTTCCGATCACCACGTCGTCCTGACCCGAAAGGCGCGCCAGCACGCTCGACCACGCCGCCGTAAGCAGCATGAACAGGCTCACGCCGTGCCGGGCGCACACCTGCCTGAGGCGGCCGGCCACCGTGGCATCGACCCGCAGCGGCACCACCGCACCTGCGAACGACTGGCGCGCCGGGCGCGGTCGATCTGTCGGCAGGTTGAGCAAGTCCGGCGCGCCGGCCAGCGTGTGCCGCCAATAGTCGACCTGGCGTTGCAAGCGCTGGGGAGTCAGCACCGCACGCTGCCAGGCGGCATAGTCGGGATACTGCACCGGCAACGGCGGCAGCGCGTCGTCCTGCCCTTGCGCAAACGCGGTGTACAGCGTGCCGATCTCGCGGGCCAGCAGGTGCAGGGACCAGCCATCCGCGACGATGTGGTGCATGCCCAGCAGCAACGTGCAGTCGCGGTCAGCGACACGCACGAGGCAGGCGCGGACCAGCGGCCCGTGTTCGAGGTCGTACGGCGTGCGCGCGTTATCGTCGGTGTATCGGACCAGTGCGCCGTCGGGATCGCTCGTCCCGCGCAGGTCATGTTCGACGAACGGGAACGCGGTATCCGTCGGCAGCAGCGCGGCATGCGGCTCGCCGTCGATCGCACGGAACACGGTGCGCAAGGCCTCATGCCGCGCCAGCAGGCGGTCCAGGCTGCGGTGAAGCAGCGCCCCGTCCACCTCGCCCGTCATGCGTACCACCAGCGACACGTGATAGATCGCGCTGTCACGGTCCAGCTGGTCCATGAACCACAGGCGCTGCTGTGCGTAGGACAGCGGCAGCGTCTCCCCGTGGACGACGGGACGGATGGGCGGCAGGACAGGAGGCGCGTCTTCGCGCCCAAGCGCCTCGACGGCCACGGCCAGCTCGGCCACGGTAGGGTGACTGAACAGCGTGGCCAGCGGCAGCACACGATCGAAGGCCTGCGCCATGCGACCGAGCAGGCGAATGGCGACCAGCGAGTGGCCGCCGAGTTCGAAGAAGTGATCGTGACGCCCGATGCGCTCGATGCCCAGCAATTCCCGCCATAGCGTCGCCAGTTCGGTTTCCACCTCGCCCCGGGGCGCCTCGTAGTGCCGCAGCGCGAACGCCTCGTCGCCGGGTTCGGGCAGCGCCTTGCGATCGAGCTTGCCGTTCGGCGTGAGCGGAAAGGCGTCCAGACGGACGAAGGCGGACGGCAGCATGTAATCGGGCAAGTCGACGGCGAGATGCGCTCGCAACAGTCCGGCGAGTGCGGCATCGTCGGCCTCGCTGCCCCGGGCCACGACATAGGCGACGAGCCGTCGCGCGAATCCCTCGCCCAGCGCGAGTACGACCGTCTCATGCACCGATGAATGCGTCGCGAGACGGGCCTCGATCTCACCCAGCTCGATGCGATACCCGCGCACCTTGACCTGGTGATCGTTGCGACCCAGGAATTCGATCGCGCCATCCGGCAGATAACGACCCAGGTCGCCGGTGCGGTACATGCGCGCACCAGCACGGTTCGCGAACGGGTCGTCGATGAAACGCTCGGCGGTCAGCGTCGGCCGGTGGAGATAGCCTCGCGCCACGCCGCTACCGCCGATGTACAGCTCACCGACGGCCCCCACAGGCACGGGCTTTTGGAGGGCGTCGAGCAGATGCACCTGGGCATTCGACACCGGGCGTCCGATCGACGGCACGCGGGGCACCTCGTCCATGCGCAACAGCGTGGCGTTGACGGTCGCCTCGGTGGGCCCGTAGGCATTGAACAGCGTGGGCCGGTGCCCTGCCCTCGCGAACCATGCGGCCACCGCGGAAGGACTGATGGCATCCCCACCCACGCTGACCCGGCGCAAGGTGTCTGGCAGCGGCAGTTCGGGGCGTTCCGTGGCCAGCTGCGCCCAGAACGTGTTGGGAAGGTTGATCCAGGTCAGGCGGTGCTCGGCACAGAAGGCGGCAAACGCCGCCGGCGAGGCCAGGCAGGCATCGGTGCGCAACACGAGCGTGGCACCGGTGACCAGCGCGGGAAAGATTTCCTCCACCGACATGTCGAAGGCCAGGGAAGCGAACTGCAACAGACGGTCGCCGGGCCGCAGGTCGTAGGCACGCTGCAACGCGACGACCTGGTGGGCGACGTGACGGTGCTCGACCATCACCCCCTTGGGTTGCCCGGTGGAGCCCGAGGTATAGATGACGTAGGCCAGGTGCTGCGAGGTCACGCCAGCCACCTCGGGGTTGCTCGCAGGCAGCGTGATCCACGGTGGCGAAGGCAGGTCCAGCCGCAGGTGCGTCGTCGCGTCTACGGAGGCACCCAGTGCACGGCACCCCGTCTCGTCCGTCAGCAGCAGGCGCGGCTGGGCATCGTGCAGCAGATAGGCCAGGCGCTCCGGCGGATACGTCGGATCGATGGGGACGTAAGCACCTCCCGCCTTCAAGACGGCCAACAGGCCCACCACCATCGACACGCTTCGTTCGAGGCACAGCGCGATCCGGTCGTCCGGCTGCACGCCCATCGCCAGGAGATGGTGGGCAAGCCGGTTGGCGCGTCGGTTGAGTTCGGCGTAGGTGATCGATACATCGCCGTGCACCAGTGCGATGGCATCCGGCTGCCGGTCGACGCAGCGCTCGAACCACGTGTGCAGGCACGTATCGGGGTAAGCGACATCGGTCGCGTTCCAGTCCGCGAACTGCTTCCGTTCGCTCGCGAGCACGACGGGTATCGAGGCCAGGGGGGCGTGGGCATCCGCCAGCAACGCCTCCATGAAGACGATGAACCGCTCGCGCAACATGGCGATCTCACCGTCGTCGAAGTACGCGCAGCCGAAGATGAAGAACATCGTCGACTCGCCCGTCCCCAGGTCATCACGGACGCACAAACGCAGCGGCGTGCCTTCGTGGTCGTTCGTGCACTTCACGACCCATCCGCGGACCGTGCCGAATAACAGTTCGGTGCCGCCATGCTCGTAGGAGATGGAAAGGTCGTAGAGCTGTGCGCGATGGCTCCGGAAAAGGTCCAGGCCCTCGTTCAACGCGCCGACGGGGAAGCGCTGGTGTCGATACGCCTGGCGCAAGGCCGGCGCGATGGACGCGATCAAGGCGACGAACGAATCGCTCGTATCGAACGCCAGGCGCATCGGCAGGACATTGGTGAACATGCCGGCGGTGCGCCGCGCCGCGGCGTCCTTGCGGTTCAGGACGGACAGGCCGACAGCCAGTTCGTCACGCTGTTCCAGGCGCAGGAAGAACGCCTGGAACAAGCCGAGAAAGACCTGGAATCGCGTCGATCCATGCGTGGCGACCAGGGCGTCGATCTTCTCGTCCAGATCGCGCGACAGCCGCCACGAATATTCACCGGTCGAAAAAGGCTGACCGACGACCGTGTCGCGATGGCGGGGCGCGAGCAACGGATCGGGCACGTCCGGGTAGATGCCAAGCCAGTGGTCGCGATCCTTGTCGAACGACGCAGAACCCAGGTAGGCGGCATCGTTGGCTACGAACGCGAGATAGGACGGTGCCTCGGTATCCGGCGCCTCACCATTCTCCAGCGCGTTGTACAGGCTGGCGACGGACTGGATGATGGTATCGATGCCCCAGCCATCGACGACGATGTGATGCGCGCAGATGAACCACTGGAACCGGCTCTCCGAGAGCTTGATGAGCGCGCAGCGAAACAATGGCCCATCGAAGAGATCGAATGGTGTGTTGATGCACTCGCGAATCCACGCCCGCGCGTGCTGCTCGGGCGCCTCGCGGTCGGAAACATCGAGCAACGGCAGCGACATCGCAAGTTCTTGCGTTATGACCTGTCCGGGCGTGTCCTCGCCTCTCGAAACCAGACGCAAACGCAGGCAATCGTGCTTACGCACGGCGAGTTGCAGGGCCTGGCGGAAGCGTGCCGCGTCCACGCCGCCGAAGAGGTCGACGTACCCACCGATGTTGTAGGTCGGCGTGCGGCCCTTCATCAGTTGATCGTGATAGATATCCCGTTGCGGGCTCGAAAGCGCATGCACAGCCGCGCCTTCGCACACACGGCGCGATTCAGCCAATGACATGATGCATTATCCTGCATGGGAAATGCGGAAAATAGTACACAGCCATGATGGGGCAATTGTGATGGTAGCCGGCATCGCATCGCGCAGCGCCCTCGCACACAGTTGCACCGGTTACGCAAGATTGAACACGTGACAGTGAAGCCGGACAATCGCCGCTGTGTTCCGCAGGCCCTCCCCCCATGAACGAACGTATCGGCACGGAAAGCGATTTTTACCTCAAGGCGTTCCAGGGCATGGACTATGCCGAAAGCATCCTCGCCACGCTCACCTTCGAGGAATGCACGTTCACCCGCTGCACGTTCAGTGATGCAACGTTCGATCACTGCAAGTTCATCGACTGCACGTTCGCAGCCTGCGACCTGAGCAACATCAAGATCAAGGCCAGCAAGTTCCAGGGCGTGACGTTCAACGAATGCAAGGTCATCGGCGTGGACTGGACGCGAGCGGACTGGCCGCGGTACGCCGCGCCGGCCAAGCTCGCTTTCCGCAAGTCGGTGCTGGACTACTCATCGTTCTTCGACCTCGATCTACAGGAGATCGTCATGGAGGAATGCAAGGTCCGCCACGTCGACCTGCGCCAAGGCAACTTCACGCGGGCGAACTTCACCTATTCCGACTTTGCGGAAGCTCTCTTCGGGAAGACGAAGCTGGGGGGTGCGGATTTTTCAGAGTCCACCAATTACGTCATGGACATCCGCGATAACCAGATCAAGGGAGCCAGGTTCACCCGCACGGAAGCGTCCGGGCTGCTGCATGGCCTGGGCATCGAACTGGTGGATTGAAGCGAGCACCGGGCTGGTGAAGCCCGTGCTTCGGCTATGGACACGTTAGGGATGACGTTGCTCGGCGTGCTCGAATTTGACGATCACGATGATGAGCAGTGCAACGGACAGCACGGCGATACCTCCGCCGACCAGCCAAGGGTGGGCTGCCCTGTCCACAACCTGCGGCAGCGCGATCATCGTCACCGCATAGATCGCCATGACCAGCCAGCCCTGCCAGCGGCGCGGGCCGATGCCCCAGCCGATGCGCTTCTTGCCGAACCACGCGTTTGAGTCAGCGTTCATATGAACAGCCATGGATGCCAGGCGATCAATTTACGCCTAGCTGATCGAAAGAAGGTACGAGAAAAATACTTCTTTTTCCGCAGCTCTTGCCGGACAGTCCATAAGACCGCAGGCTATCGCTTCAATCGTCGACTCACCAAGGACACAGGGATGACAGCGCGCTTATCGTACCGTCTGGCTCTCTGGCGCGCCGGCGCCTTCTACGGAATCCTAATCACGGTCGCTTTGCTTATCTTCGTTCCGGCGGGACTTCGCGAAGCAGGATGGCAAGTCGCGAAAGCCTGGGGCCTGGCAGAGTTTGCGGCACCGCTGTGCCTGACGGGTGCTTTGCCGGGCGCCTTGGTAGCGGACCTTGTCTATCGACGCCGGGGCCGGTCTACGCCCACATCGCCTTAGGCGTAAGGATATTCGACGAACAGGGGCTGGCCGGCATGATGATCTTGCATGGTCGCCATGACAGAGACGACATCCTCTCTATCGTGAGGGTCGATCCAGTGCGCCATGATGGTCAGTGTATAGCCATCCCCACGAAGCCGTTTCACCTCGGTGTCGTCGAGAATGCCGGCATTGATCCACGCTTCCGAGGCACCTCGCGGCAGGACCGCAACCGTCTCAGCCCAACCCGTGGCAGTCAATACGAGAAAGATCATTTCGTGCTTCCCATGGATAGCAATACTCCTTGCCGATAACGCGCCAGCAACACCGGCACGGACCGCGACGATAGGAAAGGCTTCCATAGCCTCACCCTATGGATTCGATAGGATCAATCAGCTTCCGAAGCGTCACACCCGCAGCGTACACTCATGAACAGGTCTTCCACAGGTCGCGTCATGCCCCTCGCCCGTCACGCTTCCGTCGCTGTCCCACCTGTCTTCCGCAAGCGGGACAACGACACCCTGGTCGGCCTCTCGGCAGTGACACTGCCCATCATCGTTGTCCCCGTGGCGCATTGTCGCCGAACCTCCGTGCAAGCCTGACGCACCGTAATGCCAGCCATTGGGACCATCCCAAGGAGAGAGAGCGCATGACCAACGAAGCCAAGTGCCCGTTCAACCACACCGCCGGCGGCGGCACCACCAATCGTGACTGGTGGCCGAAACAGCTGCGTGTGGACCTGCTGGCCCAGCATTCGAACAAGACCAACCCCCTGGGTGGCGACTTCAACTACGCCGAAGCTTTCAACAGTCTCGACCTGTCGGCCGTGAAAGCGGACCTGACCCGCCTGATGACCGATTCGCAGGAATGGTGGCCGGCGGACTTCGGCCATTACGGTGGCCTGTTCGTCCGCATGGCCTGGCACAGCGCGGGCACCTACCGCGTCGGTGACGGCCGTGGCGGCGGTGGCCGCGGGCAGCAGCGCTTCGCCCCGCTGAACAGCTGGCCCGACAACGTCAGCCTGGACAAGGCGCGTCGCCTGCTTTGGCCCATCAAGCAGAAGTACGGCCAGAAGATTTCCTGGGCCGACCTCTACATCCTCACCGGTAACGTCGCCCTGGAGAGCATGGGCTTCAAGACCTTTGGCTTTGCCGGCGGTCGCGAGGATACGTGGGAACCCGACCAGGACGTGTACTGGGGTAACGAGAAAACCTGGCTGGGCGGCGACGTCCGCTACGGCAAGGGCAAGGCCGGTGACGACAACGACGGCGGCGTGCTCGTGGCCGATGCCGAGAAGCACGGCGAGGAACAGAGCCGCACCGATGGCGGTCGCCACCTGGAAAGCCCGCTCAGCGCGGTGCAGATGGGCCTGATCTATGTGAATCCGGAAGGCCCGGACGGCAACCCGGACCCGGTCGCCTCGGCGCACGACATCCGCGAGACGTTTGGACGCATGGCGATGAACGACGAAGAGACCGTCGCGCTGATCGCCGGTGGACACACCTTCGGCAAGACGCACGGTGCCGGTCCCGCCGACAACGTCGGTGACGAGCCGGAAGCCGCGGACATTGCGAACCAGGGCTTCGGCTGGAAGAGCAGCTTCGGCAGCGGCAAGGGTGCCGACACCATCACCAGCGGCCTCGAAGTCACCTGGACCAGTACCCCGACTCAGTGGGGTAACGGTTTCTTCGAGAACCTGTTCGGCCACGAGTGGGAACTGACCAAGAGCCCCGCCGGCGCTCACCAGTGGGTCGCCAAGGACGCCGAAGAGACCATTCCTCACGCCTACGATCCGTCGAAGAAGCTGCGCCCGACGATGCTGACGACCGACCTCGCCCTGCGCATGGATCCGGCCTATGAAAAGATCTCGCGCCGTTTCCTCGAGAACCCGGACCAGTTCGCCGACGCGTTCGCCCGGGCGTGGTTCAAGCTGACCCATCGCGATATGGGCCCGCGTGCCCGTTACCTTGGTCCCGAAGTGCCCGCCGAGGTGCTGGACTGGCAGGATCCGATCCCCGCGGTCGATCACGCTCCGATCGGCGAAGCCGATATTGCGTCGCTGAAGGAAAAGATCCTGGCGTCGGGCCTGTCGGTGGCCGAACTCGTGACCACCGCCTGGGCGTCCGCGTCCACGTTCCGCGGCTCCGATAAGCGTGGTGGCGCCAATGGCGCACGTATCCGTCTCGCGCCGCAGAAGGACTGGGAGGCGAACCAGCCCGAGCAGCTGGCAAAGGTGCTGGCTGTGCTGGAAGGTATCCGCAGTGACTTCGAGAGCACGGGTAAGAAGGTCTCGGTGGCCGACCTGATCGTGCTGGCGGGCAATGCAGGCGTCGAAAAGGCCGCGCGTGACGCCGGCCATGCGGTCGACGTGCCGTTCGCACCGGGTCGTGGCGATGCCACACAGGCGCAGACCGATGTGGAATCGGTCAACGCGCTGGAACCGAAGGCCGATGGTTTCCGCAACTACCTCAAGCGCAAGTGGAACGTGCCGGCGGAAGCGCTGCTGATCGACAAGGCGCAACTGCTGACCCTGACCGCTCCCGAGATGACCGTGCTGGTCGGTGGCTTGCGCGTACTGGGCGTGCGCACCGGCAACGATACGCATGGCCAGTTCACGCAGAACCCGGGCACGCTGACCAACGACTTCTTCCGCAACCTGCTCGACATGGGCACGGAATGGCGGGCGATGTCGTCGGCGCAGGACATCTTCGAAGGTGTCGATCGCAAGTCGGGCGAGCGCAAGTTCACCGGTACGCGTGTCGACCTGATCTTCGGCTCGCATGCGCAGTTGCGTGCCATCGCCGAGGTCTACGCCACCGAGGATGCCCAGGAGAAGTTCGTGCACGACTTCGTCGCCGCGTGGACGAAGGTGATGAACCTGGATCGGTTCGACCTGAAGAAGTAACCGATCAGATTCTTGTTTGTTGCAACACGAAGCCCGCCGCGATGCTTGTCCGGCGGGCTTCTTTTTTGCCTGCTGCCCACCGCGCTCATCGTTTCAGCCGCCCCCAGGAAGATCCGACCCGTAACGCCGCAGCGAAACGGTCAACTCATCCGCATAGTCCATTTGCGGTGACGGCGGTAGCGAGGTTCGTTACGGCCCTGGCGGGAGCGCACGCGACGCCGCGAACAGGTAGGCGCGACACATGACCGGCAACTGCGCACGCAGCATCGCCATCGACGGCGGCGACGCGTCGGTTTCCAGCACGGCACGCACGGTGCCCACCAGCAGGGTGCGCAACGCAAAGGTCACGGTAGGCAGGTCGTCGAATATCGCATCGCGGGCACTGGCCAATACGCGTGCCAGGGCGTTGTCCACGCGCCGCGAGATATCGCCAACCAGGTCGGCCGTATCGAGCTCCGCAGCCACAGCGTAGAGCGCCCGCGACCCGGGCATGTGACGCAGCTTGGCCTCCAGATAGGCATGGACCAGGCCATCGGCGATCGAACTCAGGGATCCACCCTCGTGGTGGATGCACGCTTCTTCCAGGGCCACGACCACTTCCTCCAGATAGAGATCGAGCAAGGCGTATAGCAGCGCCTGCTTGTGCGGGAAGTACTGGTACATCGTGCCCACGGACACGCCGGCACGCTCGGCGACGCGCGTGGTGGTCAGGCGCACGAGGCCTTCGGTCAGCAGAACCTGAAACGTGGCTTCGAAAATCGCCGCAACGGTGGCGGCCGACCGGGCCTGACGCGGCGTTTTGCGGGGCTTCAAGGGGTCGGCAGGGATCACGGACATATGCGAATTCAAAAACCGAAGGATGGTTCATATATTAACCCCATACCCTCCCTGCCGCATCACCAAGGAATGCCATGACCAACACCGACCGTCGTATCTCCCTCATTACCGGCGCCAACAAGGGCATCGGCTTCGAAGTCGCCCGTCAACTCGGCAAGGCGGGTCATCGTATCCTGCTCGGCGCACGCGACGCATCACGCGGCAACGAGGCCGTGAAAACACTGCAGGCTGAAGGCATCGACGTGCGTTACATCGCCGTCGACCTGACCGACCCCGCGTCGCTGACGGCAGCGGCCGCCGATATCGAAGCCAACGAAGGCCACCTCGACGTGCTGGTCAACAACGCGGGGATATCGTTGCAGGGCGACGGCCTGCCCGGAGTCGCCGACCTGGCAGTCGTGCGGCAGATCTTCGATACCAACTTCTTCGGCGCCGTCGCCGTGACGCAGGCACTGCTCCCGCTGCTGAAAAAATCGGCGTCGGGTCGTATCGTCAACGTGTCCAGTGGCCTGGGCTCCATCACGCTCAACAACGATCCGGCCTGGGAATACGCTGCGGTCAAACTGCTCGGTTACAACGGATCGAAGGCGGCCATGAACATGTTCACCGTGCTACTTGCTGCCGAACTGAAGGAGCACGGCATCAAGGTCAACGCGGCCAATCCCGGCTACACCGCCACCGACCTCAACGGTCACAGCGGCCCGCAGACCATCCCCGAAGGGGCCGCCGAGACCGTTCGCCTCGCCCTCCTCCCGGACGACGGCCCGACCGGTGGATTCTCCGCCACGGAAGGTACCGATCCCTGGTGATAGCCCTTATGGCCAGTAGCCAGTGAGATAAAGCCTGACAAGAAGTGTCGATCCGCGCCTCTCGTTGACGCCATCGCAATTTGCGATATTATGGAACCCAAGCTCACGGAAGAGTGCGATGCGCGTCATCACGAATCGGCGCCTTGTCGAATTCGCCCTTCTCTACACCGATGCCGGAACCCCGCTGCAGGCGTGGCGCAAACTGATGGAGTCACGAAGCTATCGAGGCTTCAACGATCTTAAGATGTCTCTGGGCAGCGTAGACATCGTCGGCGACAAGCACGTCTTCGATATTCGCGGAAACCGTTACCGTATCGTTTGCGGAATCAGCTACGCGACGCAGCTTTGCTTTATCAAGGCAGTGCTCACGCACAGCCAGTACGACGAAGGAAAATGGAAATGAAAGCAAGAACTTCATTGGCTTTCGTCACGGAGGGCTGGGAGGCCTTCCAGAAGCTTTCCGGTCTGCGCCACATCGAAAACAGTGCCGATTACGACGAACTGGTGGTACTGGCCGACATGCTCGTCGATGCGGGTGCAATGCAAGCGACACACCCGTGCCACTCCCTGTTCCAGGTGATTGCCGATCTCATCTACGCCTACGACCAGCGCCACTATCTCCAGGCGGAGGTGCATGGCGTCGATCTTCTGCGGTTCCTCATGGAACAGCACGATCTTCGACAGAGCCAACTGCCGGAAATCGGAACACAGAGCGTGGTTTCCGAGATTCTGGCGGGAAAGCGCGAGCTGACCGTCAACCACATCCGTGCGCTGGCCAAGCGCTTCGCCCTCAGCCCCGCCGCCTTCTTCTGATCAGCCGGCAGACCCGCCGCCGCTGAACATCTCGACCAGGCTGGCAGGTGCGCGCTCGCCGAAACATACCTCGAGCAGTTCCTGCGCATCTGCCGCGGCCAGTGCGCTGCGTCTGAACAGCGTTTCCTCATAGGTGGCGAGTGCCGCGTCGATGTCGCCTGGCTGCGCGACCAGCGCCTGTGCCAGTTCGGCGCCATCCCACATCGCCAGGTTGGCGCCCTCGCCCGAAGGCAACATGAGGTGGGCCGCGTCGCCGAGCAACGTCACGCCCGGCAGTCGTTTCCAGCGGTGTTCGGATGGCAGGGCGTGGAGGCATCGGATCACCGGCGGCGTTTCGCCGTCGGTGATCAGTGACTTCAATCCTGCGTCCCAGCCTTCGAACTCCGCCGCAACCTGCGCCATCGTCCGGGCCGGCTCGTCTGCATCGATGCGTGACATCCACGCCTCGGAACGACGCAGGGCCACATAGGTGTGCAGGACACCCTCCGGCTCGCGATGCGCAAGGATGCCCTTGCCGGGTGCGACGGCGAACAGCGCTCCACCGCCGACGGCCGCCGCGCTGGGCGCGTGGCGACGGTCGACATCGTGCAGCCATGTCTCCACGTACGACATCCCGGTATAGATCGGTACGGCATCGGACAGCAGCGGACGAACCTTCGACCACGCTCCATCGGCACCCACGAGCAGATCGGCGGTGAAAGTCGAGCCGTCGGCGAAACGCAAGTCATGCCGACCATCACCCAACGCGGCGACCTGCGTGAGTTTCCTACCCCACTGGATGGCATCGGGCGGAAGCGACTCGTTCAGGATGCGTCGTAGCGCCCCGCGCGGCACCTCCGGTCGATCGCCGGAACCATCGTCCTCGTCCGCGAAAAGCAGTGCGCCGTCATGGCCGAGTACCCGGCTCGCCTGGCCGCCGGGGTGCACGATGTCGAGGAATTGCTCGTAAAGCCCGGCGGCTTTGAGCGCCAGCTGCCCATTCTCGCCGTGGATGTCGAGCATGCCGCCCTGGGCGCGTGCGGTAGCGGAGGCTTCGGCTTCGAAGACCGTCGCGGCAACGCCGTGGACGTGGAGGACGCGTGCCAGTGTCAGTCCGCCAAGACCGGCACCGACGATAGCGATGGAAGGAGGCATGGAACGCTCCGAACATAGGTAGGAAAGAGACGATCGCCAGCACGGCGGTCGCGAATGACATACGCGAGACGCTCGTGGAACGACGTTCCATAAGCTTGGAACGTCGTTCCATCCGTGTCAACATCCAGGCCATGGCCGACACATCCCCTCCCGCCCAGCGACGTGACCAGGCCCTTTCGAGGGATCGCATCGTCGCTACCGCCGTGGCGCTCCTGGATAGCCGGGGCGAAAGCGGCCTCACCTTCCGCGCGCTTTCCGAGCGCCTGGCGACCGGGCCGGGCGCCATCTATGGACACATCGCCAACAAGGACGACCTGCTGACTGCGGCATGCGACGCGGTGGTCGCGGCTGCGCTGCGACCTGCGGCAGCGGGGACGGCACCCGTAGCGCCGACGCCCGAGCACAGGATCCGCGCCATCGCACTGGGCATGTTCGACGCCATCGACCGCCACCCCTGGGTCGGCGCGGCGCTGAGTCGGGGCCCTGGCCAGCTACCCGGCGTGCGACTGCTGGAGGCGCTGGGCGGCGAGGTTCAGGCGCTGGACGTGCTGCCGACAGCGCAGTGGTCGACCGTGCTGGCCTTGTGGAGCTACATCCTGGGCGTGGCCGGCCAGAACGCGGCCAACGCACGCCACGGCCAGACGCTGGGCGTGGACCGTGAGGCGTTCCTGGCCAGCGTCGCCACGACCTGGGCCGCACTGGACCCGGACGCGTACCCCTTCACGCGCGGCATGGCCGGGGCGCTGCGCTGCCACGACGACCTCGCCGACTTCCTGGCCGGGATCGATCTGATCCTGGGCGGGATACGCTTGCAAAAAGACATCATCCCCGGCCCCGGCTCTGTATAATCGTTCGCAGCAACACCCGGTGGGAGAAGCGGAAGGACCCGCTGCCGAAGGCGCAACGCCCGTAATCGCTCAGGCTCCCATGACCACCGACGTGCTTCATCACTCTGGAGAGACCGGTTAGATCCGGCGCCGAAGGTGCAAGAGGCCACCCGCCTCCAAACTCTCAGGCAAAAGGACAGAGGGGCGCCCCACGTGCCGGCACGGCACGTTCTTCCGGATGCCTCCAAAGCCATGAGCCAGAAAAACTCTCCGTCGCTGCGCGAACTCGAGAACCACGGTGCGTTCATCGAGCGTCACATCGGTCCGAACGATGCCGAGATCGACGCCATGCTGGCCGTGGTCGGCCACGCCAGTCTCGACGCCCTCACCGATGCCATCGTGCCGGGCTCGATCAAGTCGCCCACGCCGCTGTCGCTGCCCGCTGCGGTGACCGAAGAGGAAGCGCTGGCCAAGATCCGCGCCATCGCGGACCGCAACACGGTGTTTCGCAGCTTCATCGGCCAGGGCTACTACGGCACCCTCACGCCGAACGTCATCCTGCGCAACGTGCTGGAGAACCCGGCCTGGTACACGGCCTATACGCCGTACCAGGCGGAAATCTCACAGGGCCGCATGGAAGCCCTGATCAACTTCCAGACCATGGTCACCGACCTGACCGGTATGGACATCTCCAACGCCTCGCTGCTGGACGAAGCCACGGCCGCCGCCGAGGCGATGACGCTGGCCAAGCGGTCCGCCAAGTCGAAGTCCAACGTGTTCTTCGTCTCGAAGGACGTCCACCCGCAGACGCTGGAAGTGTTGCGCACGCGCGCCGACGGCATCGGCATCGAACTGCATGTGGGCGCGGACGGCGATGCCGGTTCGGTCGACAGCTTCGGCGTGCTGCTGCAGTACCCCAACACCTTCGGTCGGATCAACGACTACACCGCGCTGGCCGCAGCCACGCATGCACGCGGCGGCATCGTCTGCGTCGCCACCGACCTGCTCGCCCTTACCGTGATTGCCGCGCCCGGCAGCTGGGGTGCGGATATCGTGGTCGGCAACACGCAGCGGTTCGGCGTGCCCTACGGCTTCGGTGGCCCGCACGCGGCCTACCTCGCCTGCCGCGATGCCTATAAGCGCTCGATGCCGGGCCGCCTGATCGGCGTCTCCGTCGACAGCGAGGGCAAGCCGGCCTACCGCCTCACCCTGCAGACGCGCGAGCAGCACATCCGCCGCGAGAAGGCCACGTCCAACATCTGCACCGCGCAGGTGCTGCTCGCCGTCATGGCCAGCATGTATGCGGTCTATCACGGCCCGGACGGCCTGGTCCGCATCGCACGCCGCACGCACCGCCTCACCGCCATCCTCGCCGGCGTGCTGGGCAAGGCCGGTGTCACGGTGGGCAACGACTTCTTCGACACGCTGCACGTCACGGGCGTGGATGCCGCGGCGCTGCACGCCAAGGCGGCGAAAGCCGGCCTCAACCTGCGCGCGATCGACGCGGGCAGCGTGGGCATCAGCCTCGACGAGACCACCACCCGCACGGACGTCACGGCGCTGGCCGGCGTGTTCGGCGCGGAGCTGGGCGACATCGACGCGCTGGATGTGGCCACGGCCGACGCGCTGCCGTCTGCCCTGCTTCGTGACACCGCCTTCCTGCAGCACCCGGTGTTCAACACCCACCACAGCGAGCACGAGCTGCTGCGTTACCTGCGTGGCCTGGCCGACAAGGACCTGGCGCTGGATCGCACCATGATCCCGCTGGGCTCGTGCACCATGAAGCTCAACGCCACCGCGGAGATGATCCCGGTGACGTGGCCGGAGTTCGCCAACATCCATCCGCTGGCGCCGGCCGACCAGGCCCAGGGCTACAAGCAGCTGATCGACGAACTGGAAGCGATGCTGGTGGAATGCACCGGCTACGACTCGGTCAGCCTGCAGCCCAATTCCGGTGCCCAGGGCGAATACGCCGGTCTGCTGGCCATCCGCGCGTACCACCGCTCGCGCAACGAGGGCCACCGCGACATCTGCCTCATCCCGGAATCGGCGCACGGCACCAATCCGGCTTCGGCCCAGATGTGTGGCATGACCGTGGTGGTCACCCGCTGCGACGCCAACGGCAACGTGGACGTCGACGATATCCGCGCCAAGGCCGAGAAGTACTCCGACCGGCTTGCCGCCATCATGATCACCTATCCCTCCACGCACGGCGTGTTCGAGGAAGACGTGGTCGCCATCTGCGACGTGGTGCACCAGCACGGCGGCCAGGTGTATACCGACGGCGCCAACATGAACGCGCTGGTCGGCGTGGCCAAGCCCGGCAAGTGGGGCTCGGACGTCTCGCACCTCAACCTGCACAAGACCTTCTGCATTCCCCACGGCGGTGGCGGCCCGGGCGTCGGCCCGTGCGCGGTCAAGTCGCACCTGGCGCCGTTCCTGCCCCGCGGCTTCGGCAGTGAGGGCGACGTGGGCATGGTCAGCGCGGCCACCTTCGGCTCCGCGTCCATCCTGCCCATCTCGTGGATGTACATCACGCTGATGGGCACCGAGGGCCTGCGCAAGGCGACCCAGGTCGCCCTGCTCAACGCGAACTACATCGCCCGTCGCCTGGCCCCGCACTACAAGACGCTGTACACCGGCCGCAACGGCCTGGTGGCGCACGAGTGCATCCTCGACCTGCGCCCGCTCAAGGACGCCACCGGCGTGGGCGCGGAAGACGTCGCCAAGCGCCTGATCGACTTCGGTTTCCATGCCCCGACCCTGAGCTTCCCGGTCTCCGGCACGCTGATGGTGGAGCCGACCGAGAGCGAATCGCAGCATGAGCTGGACCGCTTCATCGACGCCATGATCCAGATCCGTGAAGAGATCGCCGCAGTGGAAGATGGCCGTCTGGATCGCGAGGACAACCCGCTGCGTCGTGCCCCGCACACCGCCGCGATGGTCACGGGCACGGAGTGGACCCACGCCTACCCGCGCGAGCTGGCCGCCTTCCCGCTGCCCTCGTTGAAGCTCAGCAAGTACTGGCCGCCGGTATCCCGCGTGGACAACGTCTACGGCGACAAGAACGTGATGTGCGCCTGCATCCCCATCGACGCCTACAAGGAAGACGCGGAGGCCTGAGCCCCCGGATAGTGCGGGGGTCCGTCCGGTACATCCGGACGGTGCGTCGTAGGAGCGCACGATGTGCGCGACATGTTTTGAGGCCAACCCATTGAGCTGGCGCGCCAGCCCGATGGGCATAGCGAAACCATGTCGCGCACCGTGGAATGATTTCGCGCACATCGTGCGCTCCTACACCCGCCACCGCCACCGCCCCCATCCCCCGCTCCTGCGGGTTTCCATACCCGCGCGAATTTCTTTGGCCTCGTGTTGTCCTAAACTGCGTGCCGGACAGCCGCCCGCCCGGGCGGCGCACTTACCAAGGCCATGCGCATGACCCAGGAAACCCCACGTAACGAAAGCCTGCTCGGCCTTCTCCGCGGCGTCGAGGACTTCAGCGACAAGGTCTTCCCGGAACCGGGAAACCGCAAGCTTTTCGGCGAACTGGCCGAGGGCCAGAGCCCGCACACGCTCTTCATTACTTGTGCCGATTCCCGCGTCGTTCCCGAGATGATCACGCAGACCCAGCCGGGCGAGCTGTTCGTCTGCCGCAACATCGGCAACATCGTTCCCGGCTACGGCGAAATGCTCGGTGGCGTCTCCGCGGTGGTGGAGTACGCGGTGGCGGTGCTGGGCGTGCGCCACATCGTCATCTGCGGCCATACCGACTGCGGCGCGATGAAGGGCCTGCTCAACCCCGAATCCACCCGCGACCTGCCCACCGTCGAGGCCTGGCTGCGCAACGCGCAGGCCGCCCGGAGCGCCGTCTTCGCACGCAAGCTGGAAGGCGCCGAAGCGATGCAGGCGGTGATCGAGGAAAACGTCCGCCTCCAGCTCACCCATCTGCGCACCCACCCGGCCGTGGCCGCCGCGCTGGCCAACGGCACCATCGCCCTGCAGGGCTGGGTCTACGGCATCGGCGACGGCAAGGTGGCCGTGCTGGACGAAGACTCCCTCAAGTTCATCCCCCTGGCCGAGGCCATCCAGCGGGAACACAACGCGTGATCCTCCCCGGCCGGGCCCATGTGGGGCACATCCTGCGTTACGTGGGCAAGCCGCTGATCTGGCTGCTGGCCTGGGACGTCGTGGTCACGGCCTTCTGGTACGTGATCCATCCCCGGCTCACCGCGGAATTCCCGGCCCTGCCGCTCACCCTGCTCGGCTCCGCCGTCGCGGTGTACCTGAGCTTCCGCAACACCACGGCGTACGCGCGCTGGTGGGAAGCCCGCACCTTGTGGGGTGCGATGGTGAATGCCTCGCGCACCCTGGCCCGCGAGGCCGGCACCATGCTACCGGACCGCGCGGTGGGTGCCACCGTGGCGCATCGCCAGATCGCCTATGTGCACGCGCTGCGCATGCACCTGCGCCGGCAGGCACCGTGGGACGAACTGACGCCCCGCCTGCCCGCCGACGAGATCGAACGGCTGCGCCACGTGACCAACCTGCCCAATGCCATCCACGCGCGCACGGGCGTGCTGATCGCCGACGCGCGCCCCGATCCGATCCTGCTGGCCAGCCTTGCACGCACGCTGTCGGACATCTCCAACGCGCAGGGCGGCATGGAGCGGATCAAGAACACGCCACTGCCCCAGCAGTACGCCACCTACCCCGGCATCTTCACCCACGGCTTCTGCATCCTGCTGCCACTGGGCCTGGTCGAGACACTCGGCCTGTACACCCCGCTGGGTTCCACGATGGCCGGCTTCCTGTTCCTCGCCCTGCTGCAGATCGGTAACGACATGCAGAATCCGTTCGAGAACCTCGAAGACGACGTACCGCTGACCACCCTCACCCGCGGCATCGAGATCGACCTGCGCGATTCGCTCGGCGAAGCGCACGGACTGAAACCGGTGCAGCCGGATAACGGCATCCTCTGGTAAGAAGCGCCCGGTCAGATCGCCACGCGTCGCAGCCGCAACGCGTTGGTCACGACCGAGACGGAGCTGAGGCTCATCGCCAGTGCGGCGATCATCGGGGACAACGTCCAGCCGGTCAGCGGGTACAGCACGCCCGCCGCGACCGGCACGCCCACGGCGTTGTAGACGAAGGCGAAGAACAGGTTCTGCCGGATGTTCCTCACCGTGGCCTCGGACAGCGCACGCGCCCGTGCGATGCCGGCCAGGTCGCCCTTGAGCAGGGTAACCGACGCGCTACGGATCGCGATGTCGCTGCCGTTGCCCATGCCGATACCGATGTCGGCCGTGGCCAGTGCCGGTGCGTCGTTCACGCCGTCGCCGGCCATGGCGACCCGGGCCCCGGCCGCCTTCAACTCAGCCACGATGCGGGCCTTGTCTTCGGGCGACGCGCCGACGTGTACCTCATCGATCGGCAGCGACGCGGCAACGGCGTCGGCGGTGGCCGCGGTGTCGCCGGTCAGCATGATGCACCTGACGCCGGCCTCGCGCAGCGCCTCCAGCGCTGGCTTCGACGACGCCTTGATCGGATCGGACAGCGACAGTACCGCCGTGAGACGACCATCGATGGCGAGGTACATGACGGTGGCGCCCTTCGCGCGCGCCTTCGCCGCGATGTCGTGCGTCGCACCCAGTTCGACCCGTTCGTCATCCATCAGCCGGCTGTTGCCCAGCACCACGTCGTGCCCGTCGACGCGACCGCTGACGCCTCGACCCACGTACACCTGGAAGCCGGAGACGGCGGGGATCGCGATGCCCTCGGCGTCCGCCGCCGCAATGACCGCACGCGCCAGCGGGTGCTCGCTCGGCCGCTCCACGGCGGCCGCCATGCCCAGCGCGAAGCCACGGTCGCCGCCGAACGTATGCAGCGCCGCCAGCACGGGTTGGCCTTCGGTCAGTGTGCCGGTCTTGTCGAAGACCAGCGTATCGATGTCGCGCAGCGCTTCGATAGCCGTGGCATCGCGAAACAACACACCCGCCTGCGCACCCCGTCCGCTTGCCACCATGATCGACATGGGCGTGGCCAGGCCCAGCGCACACGGGCACGCGATGATCAGCACGGAGACGGCGGCGACCAGGGCATGCGCCGGCACCGGTGCCGGACCGAAGGCCCACCACGCCGCGAACGCGACGATCGCCGCCACCACGACGAGGGGTACGAACCATGCCGCCACGCGGTCGGCCACGCGTTGCAACGGCGCACGGGATCGCTGCGCCTCCGCCACCAGGGCGACAATGCGTGAGAGCACGGTGTCCACACCGACATGGTCCACGCGCAGGGTGACGGCGCCATGCCCGTTGAGCGTACCGCCGGTCAGCCGGTCGCCGGCGCGCTTGGCCACGGGCACGGCTTCGCCCGTAAGCATGGCCTCATCGACGTGGCTTTCGCCGTCCAGCACCGTACCGTCCACCGGCACGGTCTCGCCGGGACGCACGCGCACCGTATCGCCCACGCGCAGGCTGTCGATGGCGACATCGCCCTCGCGGCCGTCCGGATCGATGCGCCGCGCCGTTTTCGGCACCAGGCCCAGCAGCGCCCGAAGGGCCTCGCCCGTGCGGCGACGGGCGCGCAACTCCAGCAGATCGCCCAGGGTCACGAGCGTGACGATGACGGCGGCCGATTCGAAATAGACGGCCACCTGGCCGTGCATGTCGCGCATGGACGGCGGGAACGCCGACGGCGCCGCGAACGCGATGGCGCTGTAGAGCCAGGCCACGCCGCTGCCGAGCGCGATCAGCGTGTACATGTTCGGCGACCAGGGGTTCAGCGAGCGCCAGCCACGCGCGAAGAACGGCGCGCCACCCCACAGCACCACCACGCTGGCCAGCAGCGCCTCCACCCAACCCAGCAACGCGGCCCACGGCTGGTGCCATGCCTGTCCAGCCACGTGCGGGATCATGGCGATCAGGAACACCGGAAGCGTAAGGCCGACGAGCCACGCCAACCGACGGCCCAGCGCCCGCGTTTCACCGTCGTCGTCCTCCAGGCTGGGCACGGCAGGCTCCAGCGCCATGCCGCACTTGGGGCATGCACCGGGACCCTGCTGGCGGACGTCCGGATGCATCGGGCAGGTGTACGTCGTGCCGGCGGGCATCGGGGCGACAGGCCGCGCGTCCGTGGGCGCGTGCGTCGCGGCGGTGCCGTGGGAGCAGCAGTGGCTCATGCCCCCGGCTCCGCCAGCGCCTTGAGGATCGGGCAATCCTCCGGCGCGCCGTGTCCGGGGCAGGCCTCGACCAGCTCGGACAGGCCGCTGCGTACCCGTTGCAGCTCGGCGATGCGTTCGTCGATCGCCTGGAGACGCGCCGCGGCGCGCTCGCGCACGCCTTCCACGCCACTGTGGCGGTCGGCGGAAAGGGCGAACAGTTCGCGGATTTCCTCCAGCGTGAAACCGAGGTCCTTGGCGCGACGGATGAAGCGCAGGCGCGAAACTGCGGACTCGTCGTATTCGCGGTAGCCGGAGGGCCGGCGCTTCGGGGCGGGCAGCAGGCCTTCGCGCTCGTAGAAGCGGATGGTGTCGATGGCGACGCCGGCGCTCTGGGCGATGCGGCCGATGGTGAGGGAGGCGGGTGAGGTCATGGGGATAAGTCTAGACCCTTTATCAAGGTCAAGAGTCAATAGCATCGCCATGAGGAGAGGTTGTCGGGTGCCCTTTATCTTGTCACTAGGCGCAAGTACGCTTTGCCCATGATCAATAGAGCACTCAGAAAACACTGGACGGTCTTGATCGTTTGCGGTGTGCCGATCACGAAAGTGCCGGAAGTCGCTTGACGCCTCCGCCTATTATTGGTTACATCGCGGCGACACGCCCGCAATGGCGGACCGGGTAACGGACAGGGGATCAACGGATGGTTATCGGTCGAGCAGCTGTCGTCGCTGGTTGAGTGCTATTGCTTTGGGTCAGTGAGTTCGCTCACGCTCAGCAAAACAGCACCGTCACCTATTACTATACCGATCCCCAAGGCACTGTCTTGGCGGAAGCCGATGCGCAAGGCAACATCATTACAACGTCCGACTACACGCCATACGGAACGATCGCATCAGGTACGTCACACCATGGACCGGGATACACGGGACATGTGGCTGATCCAGATACTAATCTTATCTACATGCAACAAAGATACTACGACGCTGCGACAGGGCGCTTCTCAAGCGTGGACCCTGTTTCGCCGACAGCGGCGAATATCTTTAGCTTCAATCGGTATGGCTATGCCAATGATAATCCCGTTCGATATGTCGATCCCGATGGACGTACCTGTACGCAAGCCGATAAAACCTACACGTGTCAGATTGACCAAGTCGTCACGCCGGTGAATGGAAGGAATGTAACCCGAAATGCCACGGCGGAAGACCATAAAACCTATGCGGGAGTGGAAAAGGCACTTACGACGGCAGTCAACGCGGCAGCTAGTTCGGGAAAGACCCAGGTTATATCGTTTCAGAGTGGGGGCAAGGCTTACTCATTTTCTATTTCAGGCACTTCGATTGCCCAAAATTTGGGGAGGCGCGTCATCAGCGTCGATCCCTCCGAATCTGGAGCTATGTATACACAGCGAAACACCACCCATGTTGAACAGGCTGGCTTACAGCCCGGTCGCACCATCTATGGAGATGCAGAAAGGACGCAACAGGTTGAGTTTTTACATGAGGGAATCCATCAGAGTCGCGATGAATGGAAAGCCCTTGGAATATCCGGATCATGGCAAATGAACAAAGATCAAGACTCTCATCAAGGTGCTTATAACGATGCAGCGGATTCCTTTTTGGAACCTAGTCAATGACTGCCGAGTCGATAATTCCGACGATGGACAGCGCATCTACGAATTGACTCGCTAAATTCGCTCGTGTAGGAACTCGGCTCAACGACAGGAAACCATCCATGCGCGCAATACGCTGCAATATGCTGCTCGCTCTGGCTTTAGTCGGATGGATACAGCCGGCGGTTTCCAGCCAATCTTATTGTGCGACGGGCGAGGTGAGCCCCATCGCGTTGCGGGTGACGGTTCGGCCGGAGCGACGCCAGGACTTCATCACGTTCTTGCAATCCGACAAGGAGCCCATTGCCCTGGGTGCTAGCTATGTTGGTAGAGCGGAGGGGGCGGACTTTCTGAGCATAAGTTTTTTGGAAATATTCGATGCGAAAGGGGCATCAAAAATTTCCATTGGTGCAAAGAACAAAAAGCCGTCGTCGGTATTTGATTTTTCGTTTTGGAGTTGCAATACAACGCACAGCCTAGAGCCGTACCAGAAGGCCGTGCGAAACAGGGTCACTCAGTTTGGTGCGGTATCCATAGAAGAAGTAGTTTCCCAGTGATCTGAGGAGGAGCTCGTTGGATTGGCGAGTATGAGCAGCGCCCCTCGGCATCGACACACTATTCCATTAGCCCGTGGAGCGATCGAGCAATCCGTTCAGGATGTCATCGTCCAGCAAGCGCGCAGCCGGATTAGCCGTCACGCCGACGTCCCCCCAAATTTGAATAGCGCCCCGGTTTCGAGTTCAATCCCCCACAAGAAGGAGATTGGACGTGAAGAA
>NZ_JARVRT010000031.1:0-39371 GCF_030209605.1 Luteibacter sp. ME-Dv--P-043b | reverse complement strand
CTTGACGGGTCGCCGCAGGCGTGGCCCCGAGGGTGGCACCCGCCGGCTCTTGCTCGAAGCCCCTGAGGCCAAGAGGCCAAGAGGCCAAGAGGCCAAGAGGCCCCAAAGCCTCGCTTACTTCACCGTAGAGAATTTATAAGTCATGGTGTTCTTGTAAGTCTTGCCTGGATCGAGCCGAGCCGAGCCGAAATCCGGCTGGTTCGGGGTGTCCGGGTAGATCTGCGGTTCCAGCGCAAAGGCGTCGCCCTGGCGATAGATGCCACCCGACTTACCCGACGTGGTGGCGTCAAGAAAGTTGCCGGAATAGAACTGCAGCCCGGGCTGCGCCGACCACAGCGAAAGCACGCGTCCGCTCTTCGGGTCGGTGACGCGTGCCACCTCGCGCGGCTGGGCCGCTTCCTTGCGTGAGATCACCCAGTTGTGGTCGTAACCCTTGCCCAGCACCAGTTGCTGTTCCTTTGCATCGCGTATGTCGCGGCCGATCGGTTTCGCCTTGCGGAAATCGAAGTCCGTGCCAGCCACGTTGCGCACCTCGCCCGTGGGAATGGCCGTGGCATCGGTCGGCAGGTAGGCGTCGCCGGCGATCATCAGCTCCTGGTCCATCACGCTGCCACGGCCTTCACCGGCCAGGTTCCAGTAGGTGTGGTTGGTGATGTTGACGATGGTCGGCTTGTCGGTGGTGGCGGTGTACTCGATGGTCAGCTGGTTCTTGTCGTCCAGGGTGTACTTGGCGGTGGTGGTGAGCTTGCCGGGATAGCCCTGGTCGCCGTCCGGGCTGACATAGCTGAGCGTGACGCTGGGCGTGGCCCCGGATTCCACCTTGTCCACCGTCCAGATCACCTTGTCGAAGCCCACCTTGCCGCCGTGCAGCGAGTTGGGGCCGTCGTTGACCGGCACCGTGTACTGCTTGCCGTCGAGGGTGAACGTGCCCTTGGCGATACGGTTGGCGTAGCGACCCACGGTGTCACCGAAATACTGCGGCTTGGCGAAGGTGCCTTTCAGGTCGGGATAGCCCAGCACCACGTCGCCGGGCTTGCCGTTGCGGTCGGGCAGGTCCAGGGCGTACAGCGCGGCACCCAGCGAAAGCACCTTCGCGGTGATGCCGTGGCCGTTGGTGAGGGTGACCAGTGTGACGTCCTTGCCATCCGGCGTGCTGCCGAAGGATGCCTTGGACGCCTCGCCGGCCAGCGCGGCCGCCGATGTCGTCGCAAGCAGGATCGCCGAGATCAGCGCGGATAGCGGTTTCATCACAGCTTGACTCCCTTGAGTTGGTGGTGTCCGACATGACCATATTTGTCGGACAAATGACAAGCTGCGCTGCGTCATCCGGTAACGCCGTTACGTCGTTAGGATGGGCCTTCGTCCTGAGGGGGTGGGGTCATGGCAGCAAGAGCGGCAGGTCCGAAGAGCCTGCATGCGCGGGTGATCGAGGAAATCGGCGAATCCATCGTCGGCGGTGTATTGCGCCCGGGCGATCCGCTGCCAGGCGAGGCGGTGCTGGCCGAGCAGATGGCGGTCAGTCGCACCGTGCTGCGCGAGGCGCTGAAGGTGCTGGGTTCGAAGGGCCTGATCGAGACCCGGCAGAAAACCGGCATGCGGGTGCGCGACCCGCGCTACTGGAACCATCTCGACGCCGACGTGCTTGGCTGGCGCTGCGCGTCGCTGCCCACCGACGATTTCGTCGAGAAGCTGGTCGAGATGCGCGAGATCATCGAGCCTGCCGCCGTCATGGCGGCGGCGCGTCGCCGTCGGCCCGAACAGCTGGAGGCGATCGCCGCCGCGCTGCAGGGCATGCAGGAAACCGACGACCTGGACGACTGGGCCGCGGCCGACCTGCGTTTCCACGAGGCCGTGCTCGAAGCGACCAACAACGAGCTGCTGAGTGCCCTGTTCGCGGTGATCGAAACGGCCCTGGCAACCTTTTTCGTGATGTCAGCCCGCACCGCACCCGACATTGCCTATGCGGTCGCCCAGCACCGGGCGGTGTACGAGGCGATCCGCCGTCGTCGCCCCAACGAGGCGGCCAAGGCGATGCGCACGCTGATCGCGGAATCGCGCACCAACATGCGCAAGAGCCGCCGGCACTGAGCCGGCCGGGTACACGGGGGGCATACGGGCCCGGCTCCACGGTCGTCCCTCAGCAGCAGCGACCGCCCGTGCCGCGATAACGGGCTTCCTGCCGTTCGCGGAAAAACTGCTTGTACGTGGGCACGTCGCGCTCGGGATGGTGCTCGCGCAGGTGCTTCACGTAGACGTCGTAGTCAGGTACGCCACAGCAGAGGCGGGCGGTCTGCACCACTCTTTTCCACCATGAGGGCGGCGTGCCGGCGGAGGTCTGGTTCATGGCCATGTCCTTACTGGGCGACGCTGGACAAGGCGACCCGGGGTTCTTCCTGGGCGGTCGGCCTGTCGACCTGCCAGGCGCGCAGCACGGCGCGCATGGAGAAGAACAGCATGGTCAGCACCAGCAGCATGAACATGGCGGTGAGGGCCATGTCCACGCGGTTGTTGGTGACGATGCGCTGCATGGCGTCTACGGTTTTCGCCGGCGGCAGCAGGGTGCCCGCGGCGGCGGCATCCGCATACTTCTGCGCGGCGGCGGTGAAGCTGATCTTCGCGTCGAACAGCTTCTGCCAGCCGGCGGTGAGCGTGCAGATCACCAGCCAGGCGGCCGGCACTGCCGGTACCAGCACGTAGCGCTGACGCTTCAGCTTTACCGTCACCACGGTGGCCAGCATCAGGGCGATCGCGGCGAGCATCTGGTTGGCGATGCCGAACAGGGGCCACAGGGTGTTGATGCCGCCCAGCGGGTCGACCGCGCCCTGGTAGAGGAAATAGCCCCACAGCCCGACGCAGATCAGCGTGGCCACCACGTTGCCCAGCCAGGAGTCGGTCTGCTTCAGCGGTGCCCAGGCCATCCCGGCCAGTTCCTGGATCATGAAGCGACCCACGCGGGTGCCGGCATCGACGGTGGTGAGGATGAACAGCGCCTCGAACAGGATGGCGTAGTGGTACCAGAGGGCCATCATGCCTTCGCCCGGCATGATCCCGTGTAACAGCTGCGCCATGCCCACGGCCAGGGTAGGCGCACCGCCGGCGCGTCCCAGGATAGTGCTCTCGCCGATGTTGCGGGCGGTGTCCGTCAGCTCCGCCGGCGTGACCACGAAACCCCAGGCGCTGATCGCCTGCGCGGCGGACTCGGCGGTGGCACCGACCAGGGCGGCCGGCGAGTTCATGGCGAAGTACACGCCCGGGTGCAGCGACGAGGCGGCGATCAGCGCCATGATCGCGACGAACGCCTCCATCAGCATGCCGCCGTAGCCCACCATGCGGGCCTCGCCCTCGTTGGCGAGCAGCTTGGGCGTGGTGCCGGAGGCGATGATCGAATGCCAGCCGGAGACGGCGCCGCACGCGATGGTGATGAACAGGAACGGGAACAGGTTGCCCTGGAAGACCGGCCCGCTGCCGTCGATGAAGCGGGTGACCGCAGGCATCTGCAGCGTGGGTGCGGCGATGAAAATGGCCAGGGCGAGCAGGGCGATCGTGCCGATCTTGAGGAAGGTGGACAGGTAATCCCGGGGTGCGAGCAGCAGCCACACCGGCAGCACGGAAGCGAAAAAGCCATAGCCGATCAGCCACCAGGCAAGTGACCGGGCGTCGTAGTCGAACAGGGGAGCCAGCGTCGCCGAATCGGCCACTGCCTTGCCGTACCAGATGGACGCTAGCAACAGCACCAGGCCGATGATCGATACCTCGAGGATGCGGCCTGGGCGCACGTAGCGCAGGTATAGCCCCATCAGCAGCGCGATGGGGATGGTCGCGGCCACGGTGAACGTGCCCCACGGGCTGTGGGTCAGCGCCTTCACCACCACCAGCGCCAGCACGGCCAGCACGATCATCATCAGGACGAGGATGCCCACCATGGCGATGACGCCGGGCACCGCGCCCAGCTCGGCGCGCAGCATGTGACCCAGCGAGCGACCGTCCCTGCGCAGGGAAAGCCCCAGGATCATGAAATCCTGCACCGCGCCGGCGAACACCACGCCGATCAGTATCCACAGCGTGCCGGGCAGGTAACCCATCTGCGCGGCCAGCACGGGGCCGACCAGGGGGCCGGCGCCGGCAATGGCGGCGAAGTGGTGCCCGAACACCACCCACTTGTCGGTGGGCACGTAATCCAGCCCGTCGTTGCGCAGCACGGCCGGCGTGGCGCGGCCCGGGTCCATGCGCAGCACCTTGTCGGCGATCAGGCGGCTATAAAAGCGATAGCCGATCAGGAACACCGCCAGGGAGGCGGCCACCAGCCAGATGGCATTGATCGGCTCGCCCCGGCGGAGGGCGACGACGCCGAGGCACCAGGCCCCCACGATCGCAATGGCGGCCCACAGGATCTTCCCCGCGGGACCGGGTTTCGGAATGGCGTTGTGCATGGTTCGGTGCTCCCCTTGCGGATGGCACAAGGGTCGTCCCGCGCGCGATGGGGGTCAATCGCCGTGGCGCCTTTCGGGCATTAGCCATTGGTCGAATGGTTTTGCGGGCATCCGCATGCCGCGGGCTCGCGAAAGACGCTTGAGCCCGGGGCCTTCCGCCGCCATGCTGGAGGCATCCCCACTCCCCGGGCACGACGATGATCCGCGACATTCTGAAGATGGGCGACGAACGCCTGCTGCGCATTGCGGCCCCGGTGCCCGACGCGATGATGGGCACGGCCGAGCTGGATGCCCTGATCCAGGACATGTTCGACACCATGTATCACGCTGGCGGCGTGGGCCTGGCGGCGCCGCAGATCGGCGTCGACCTGCAACTGGTCATCTTCGGTTTCGACGCCAGCGAGCGCTATCCGGATGCCCCGCCGGTGCCGCAGACGATTCTGCTCAATCCGCTGATCACTCCACTGTCGCAGGACATGGAAGAAGGCTGGGAGGGCTGCCTTTCGGTACCCGGCCTGCGTGGTGCCGTGAATCGTTACTCGCTGATCCGCTACCAGGGTGTGGATCGCAACGGTGCGCCCGTGGATCGCACGGCCGAGGGGTTCCACGCGCGTGTGGTGCAGCACGAGTGCGATCACCTGATCGGGCGGCTGTATCCCTCTCGCATCACGGACTTCGCGAAGTTCGGCTATACGGATGTCCTGTTTCCCGGCATGGACATCGGCGACGACTGAGAAAGTTCGCGGCCGCGGAGGCCTATTCGGCTTCCGCCAGCGCCTCGACTATCACCAGCAAGGCCTTGCGCCGCTCCTTGGGCAGGCGGCTGACCAGTCCGACGAGGCGCAACTGCTCGCGCGAATCGGCACGGTAGAGGGCGGGGCTTTCACGGACGCCGGTCGCGCCGTTCGGTGCGCCCCGGCCGGTGGCCAGCCATTCGAAGTTGACCCCGAAACGGGTCGCCATATCGATCTGGCGTTCCAGTTCCGGCAGGCCCAGATCGCTCAGCCACTTGCGTGCCGTCTCCCGACTGACGTCGAAAAGATCGGCCAGCTGGGTGATGCGGCCGCGGCCTTTCTTCACACCCGCCATGTCCAGCGCAACATGCAGGCGTTGGGAAAAACCTCGGTTCATAGGTGGCATGACTACTCCGGTGGAACGCGGTGGCGCCGTGAGCCGGGTATTGTTGGTTAGCGTACAGCGCCAGCGTAAGGCTTTTGCAGTTGCCAAGTCGTGCAATTTGCGACTGCTTTTTGTTCCGCCTAGCTATGACGGAACGAGTTGATCAATTTTCTCAATTCGTCGGCCGCGCGATGTGCTAGGTCGGCAAAGTCCCCATCGGTGCCAGCGTAGATGATGGCGCGCGAAGATGAAATCATCAGTCCATCGCCGGTGGACGTGCCGCCATGTCTCATCACGGCTTCCACATCGCCGCCCTGGGCACCGATGCCTGGCACCAACAGCGGCATGTCGCCGACCACGGCACGCACCTTGCCAAGTTCGTCCGGCCAGGTGGCACCGGTCACCAGGGCGCAATTGCCGTTTGTGTTCCATTCGCGGGCGACGGTTTCGGCGACGCGGAGGTAAAGCGGCTGCCCGCCGCAGTCCAGCGCCTGGAAATCCTTGCCGCCGGGATTGGAGGTGCGGCACAGCAGGATCACGCCCTTGTCGGCCCGTTCCAGGAACGGTGCGATCGAATCCTGGCCCAGATAGGGGTTGAGGGTAACGGCGTCGGCGTCGTAACGATCGAACGCCTCGCTGGCGTAATGCGTGGCGGTCGAGCCGATGTCGCCGCGCTTGGCATCGAGGATCACGGGAATGCCCGGCTGCGTCGCGTGGACATGCGCGATGACACGCTCCAGCGCGTTTTCGGCACGTTGTGCCGCGAAATGGGCGATCTGCGGCTTGTAGGCGCAGACCAGGCCGGCCGTCGCATCGACGATGGCCCGGCAGAATTCGAATATGCCCTCGTTACCGGACAGGCCGGCAGGCAGGCGACCGGGCTCGGGGTCGAGGCCGACGCACAGCAGGGAGTCGTTGCGACGCCAGGCGTCCCTCAGGGAGGTCATGAAGTTCATGGGTGGCTTCGCTCGAATGAGGTGTGTGGACGTCTTTACATAAAAACACCGGTAGGAGCGCACGATGTGCGCGATTCGCTGTGCGCGCGATTCGCCGTGTACGCGATTCGCCATGTGGCCATCTGCACATCGAAGCGCATGGCCGGCACGATGGCGGGTGTCGCATCATCGCGTTGTTGGCTTCTCGCGCACAGCGTGCGCTCCTACGGCGGTGTTGGTGTTGGTGTGGGTGGTATGGGTATCTGTGTCAGACCAGCTTCTTGTACTTCACGCGCTTGGGGCCGGCGTCGTCGCCGAAGCGGCGCTTCTTGTCGGCTTCGTACTCGTTGTAGTTGCCGGGGAAGAACTCCACGTGGGAGTCGCCTTCGAACGCGATGATGTGCGTGGCGATGCGATCGAGGAACCAGCGATCATGCGAGATGACCACCGCGCAGCCGGGGAACTCGAGCAGGGCGTCTTCCAGCGCGCGCAGCGTTTCGACGTCCAGGTCGTTGGAGGGTTCGTCCAGCAGTAGCACGTTGCCCCCCTGCAGCAGGGTCTTGGCCATGTGCAGGCGACCGCGCTCGCCGCCGGACAACTGCCCGACGATCTTCTGCTGGTCGGTGCCCTTGAAGTTGAAACGGCCGATGTACGAGCGGGACTGGATCTCGAAGTTGCCGATGGTAAGGATGTCCGAACCGCCGGAGACTTCCTGCCACACGTTGTTCTTCGGATCGAGCGCGTCACGGGACTGGTCGACGTAGGCCAGCTTGACCGTGTGGCCGTGCTTGACCTCACCGGTGTCCGGCTTCTCCAGGTTCATGATCATCTTCATGAGCGTGGACTTACCGGCACCGTTGGGGCCGATGATGCCGACGATCGCACCGGGCGGGATCTTGAACGACAGGTCTTCGATGAGCATGCGGTCGCCGAAGGACTTGGTGACGTTCTTGAACTCGATGACCTCCTGGCCCAGGCGCTCACCCGGCGGGATGAAGATCTCGTTGGTTTCGTTGCGGCGCTGGTACTCGACCGAGTTCAGCTCCTCGAAGCGGTTGATGCGCGCCTTGCCCTTGGACTGGCGGCCCTTCGCGGCGGTGCGGATCCAGTCCAGTTCCTTCTGCAGGGCCTTCTGGCGTGACTTCTCCTGGTTGGCTTCCTGCTTCAGGCGCTCGCCTTTCTGCTCCAGCCATTCCGTGTAATTGCCCTTCCAGGGGATGCCGCGGCCGCGATCGAGTTCGAGGATCCACTCGGCGGCGTTGTCGAGGAAGTAGCGGTCATGGGTGACCGCGACGACCGTGCCCGGGTAGTCGTGCAGGAAGGTTTCCAGCCAGTCGACCGACTCGGCATCCAGGTGGTTGGTCGGTTCGTCCAGCAGCAGCATGTCGGGCTTGGACAGCAGCAGGCGGCATAGCGCGACGCGGCGCTTCTCACCGCCGGACAGCGGGCCGACCAGGGCGTCCCAGGGCGGCAGGCGGAGTGCGTCGGCGGCGACTTCGAGCTGCCGCTCCAGCGCGTGGGCGTCGTTGGCGGCGAGAATGCCTTCCAGGGCTTCCTGCTCCTTGGCCAGCTTGTCGAAGTCCGCGCCTTCCTCGGCGTAGGCGGCGTAGACCTCTTCCAGCCGCTTCTGCGCGTCCAGGACCTCGGACACGCCTTCTTCCACGACCTCGCGCACCGTCTTGGCCGGGTCCAGGTCGGGTTCCTGCGCCAGGTAGCCGATCTTGGTGCCGGGGTTGGCCCGGGCCTCGCCCTGGAAGTCCTTGTCCACGCCCGCCATGATCCGCAGCACCGTGGACTTGCCCGAGCCGTTGATGCCGAGCAGGCCGATCTTCGCGCCGGGAAAGAAGGACAGGGAGATGTCCTTGATGATATGGCGCTTCGGGGGAACGATCTTGCTGACCCCGTTCATGGTGTAGATGTATTGCATGCGGCCTCCGGAAGGCGCGGCCGCCTGCCTTCCGACGGGGAAGGGGGCGTCGACGCGTGGGTACAAACCCCCATTATAGCCGTTGTCCCGGGAGAGCAGGCCTCCCGGGACCGGGGTCCCTGCGCCCTACAGGCGGGCGCTCAGGTAATCGCGGATGTTCTGGTCGTTGGCCTTGGTGTAGACCCGGCACGCTGCCTTGCCGATGATGTTGTCGGCCATGTTGGTGACGCAGAAGAAACGGTTCTCGGCGGCCTCGTGCGTGGCTCCGATCAGGTGGCCCACCTCGTGCGCGAAGATGTGCCGGTGCGCGCGGTTGCTGGCGATGGCGGCCCGATACGGCTCGATGGCGCCGCCGAGCACGCCGGAGGGCAGGTTCCGGGGCGGTTCGTTCACGAAAAGGACGAAGCGCGAAAGGTTGTCCACGTGGCCGCCCTGTTCCCTGACGTAACGGGCGCCTGCCGTGGCGATATCCGCAATGCGGCTTTCGGCTTGGCCAGCGTGGTAATCCATGTCGGTCAGGCCGGGAATGCGGTCGCGCAGCGACACCCTGATCGGCATGCCGGGGCGTACGTTGGCTTCCATGTCCTTGATCCACCACGCGGCGTACCAGTTGAGGAACTTGGCGTAGTCGCGCTCGCCGGACCGATCGTGCAGGAAGATCCAGACGTGCAGCGTCTTCTCCGACGGCGCGTCGCTGCCGCCGTACAGCTCGGTCAACTCGTCAGGCTGCTCGTTGCCGGGAAGGAGCAAAAGGTCGCTTCCTTCCAGCCATGGCCACGCGCCTGAGCCGGAGGAAAAGCGGTCCATACGCGGTGCCGCCGCCGGGGTGTCGTCGTCCACGACGACGTCGACGCGGTCGCCCACCCGGATGACGCTGGCCGGGCGGCCGTCGACCTCGGCCAGGTACAGGGTGCCCTGCGTTCCGTCGGGGAAGTCGAGGGCGGTGTTAAGCCGCTCCAGCACGCTGACCCGCTGCGGCATGGCGCCCGGGCGGGACAACAGGACGTCGCTGGGCAGGCCCCCGGCTATCTGGCGGTCGAATGCCTCGGCAATCCGGTCGGGCTGGGCGGGGACGGGGGGCGTCCATGCGGCCAGTCCGGAAGCGATGGCGATCGTGAGCATGAGTGTTTTCATGGGGGTATTCCTTTCCCTACGCGGCAGGATGCGACCGCAGAATTAGCCTACGCACAAGCCAGGGCGATCACCCTAGGAGCTTGCCTAGCGGGATGTAGGTATTTGACTTGATCGTATGTACGTCATCGCTGGCTCCTTGGACCTGCCGGCCAGGGCACCGGGTCCGGTTGATCTGGAAGGTCCCGCAACGCCGTCAGTCGGCGCCGCGTTGTGCGTCATCCGGGCGGGGAAGCGGTGGCAACGCAGGTATCGTCCCCGGCCCTTCCCGCCAACAAGGATGTCTCGATGGTTTCCATGTTCCGCCTGTGCAGGGCACTCGTGCCTGCCCTGGCCCTTTTCCTGCCCCCCGTCGTCCAGGCAACCCCCCGAGCCGCCGAACGGCACCGCGAGCGTCGTCGAGCTGTTCGATCAGGCCGTGGACGCTGGCCTTCCCTTCCGCATCTGGATTCCCGACGTGACGATGACACCATCGCCGTCCGCCGGGGAGCAGGGTGGCCCCTCACGACCGCGGCGTGCTGTGGGCCCTGGTGCGGGCATCTCCGTCGAGCGGCGCCTGCCCGTGGACCTCCGCCTGTCGCCGCAGGTCGCCGGGGCCATGTACGCCGGGCAACTGAACGGGGAGCGCGCCGTGTTCACCCGGGGCGGCGACGGCCTGCACGTGTCCCTCCCGTCCGAGGGCGGGGTAACCGTCGTATCCTTCCGGGTCGGGCATGACGAGGCGCGTCGCCACACCTACCCGGCAGGGGACGGCTACGCCGACGAGCCTGTCATCCCGTTCACGGGCGAGCTTTCGATCACGCCCCACCACGTCGAGGACCCGCTCGCCCACCGGCCGACGTTCCACGTGTTCGTCCACGACGATCTTCGCGAGCAGTCGATAGCGGACCTGCATGCGCGATTCGCCGCCTGGTGGCTGGCGGACCTGGTAACCGTGCTGCCCGGCGAGCCGAAGATCGACGTGCGCTATTACACCAGGGTGCCCTGGATCACGGACATGGACTATGAGCATCCGGATGTCCTCGACCGCTTCGCGATCGCCCTGCGACAGCTGAGCCTGCATATCGACTTGCCCTACGGCAAGTCGTACAAACACAAGTTCCTGCTGCTGACGGCCCGCCCCGCGGTGAGCAAGGCGTCCGGACTGGCGCTGGAGGGGCAAAGCGAAGCCGTCGCGACCGTCCAGGGCCGCGTGTCGGTGCTGGCCCACGAATTTGGCCATACGCTTGGGGCGACCCATGAGTCGGCGGCGTCCGGCCGCTTCCGTACCGGGCCATGGAGCCTCATGAACTGGTACCGGTGCGACTCGAACATGCACCCACTGGCGCCATCCACTTTCAGTTGCCTGCGCTATACGCCCGACAACGAACGGGCCATCCGCTCCTACATGCGCCACGGCCCGGTCGCCGAGCGGACGGACCTCTGGCTGGAGCGGCGCTGAGCCCGCGGGTGGGGCAGTGGCCGCAAACCCCGGCGGGCGCTACACTTTCGGTCTTCACTCCCCACCCGCGACCCGAGGTAGAGATGTTCCCCAAGGATGCAACGATCGCCGGCTATGACGACGAACTCGCCAGGGCCATCGCCGACGAGACCCGTCGCCAGGAAGATCACGTCGAGCTGATCGCCTCGGAGAACTACGCCAGCCCCCGTGTCATGGAGGCCCAGGGCTCGTCGCTGACCAACAAGTACGCCGAGGGTTACCCCGGCAAGCGCTACTACGGTGGCTGCGAATACGTGGACGTGGCCGAGAAGCTCGCCATCCAGCGCCTGAAGAAGCTGTTCGGCGCCGATTACGCCAACGTGCAGCCGCATTCCGGTTCGCAGGCCAACCAGGCCGTGTACTTTGCGCTGTTGCAGCCGGGCGACACCATCCTGGGCATGAGCCTCGCCCACGGCGGCCATCTCACCCACGGCGCCAAGGTCAACTTCTCCGGCAAGATCTACAACGCCGTGCAGTACGGCATCGATGCCGAGACCGGTCTGGTCGACTACGACGAGATCGAGCGCCTGGCGATCGAGCACAAGCCGAAGATGGTGGTGGCCGGATTCTCCGCCTATTCGCAGGTGATGGACTGGGCGCGCTTCCGCGCCATCGCTGACAAGGTCGGCGCCTACCTGTTCGTCGACATGGCGCACATCGCCGGCCTCGTCGCCACGGGCCACTACCCCAGCCCGATCGACCACGCCCATGTGGTCACGTCCACCACGCACAAGACCCTGCGCGGTCCGCGCGGCGGCATCATCGTCGCCAAGGGTCTGGGCGAGGACATCGAGAAGAAGCTGCAGTCCATCGTGTTCCCCGGCATCCAGGGCGGCCCGCTGATGCACGTCATCGCGGCCAAGGCCGTGGCCTTCAAGGAAGCCCTGGAACCCGAATTCAAGGACTACCAGGGCCAAGTGGTGAAGAACGCCAAGGCCATGGCGAAGACGCTGATCGAGCGCGGCTACAAGGTCGTTTCCGGCGGTACCGAGAACCACCTGATGCTGGTCGACCTGATCGGTCGCGAGGTTACCGGCAAGGACGCGGAAGCGGCCCTCGGCAAGGCGCACATCACCGTCAACAAGAACGCCGTGCCGAACGATCCCCGCTCGCCGTTCGTCACCTCCGGCCTGCGCGTGGGCACGCCCGCGATCACCACCCGCGGCTACAAGGAAGCGGATACGATCGAGCTCACCCAGTGGATCTGCGACGTGCTGGACGCGCCGGGCGACGACACCGTCATCGCGGCGGTGCGCGAGAAGGTCACGGCCCAGTGCGCCCGTTTCCCGGTATACGGCTGATCGATGCATTGTCCGTTCTGCCAGCATGAAGACACCCGCGTCATCGACTCACGGCTCACCGAAGACGGGAGCACGGTGCGTCGTCGACGCGAGTGCCCTCAGTGCAGCGAGCGGTTCAATACCTTCGAAACCGCCGAACTCAAGCTGCCGGCGATCGTCAAGTCCGGCGACCGTCGCGAGCCGTTCGACGAGCACAAGCTGCGCGTGAGCTTCGAGCGGGCCTTGCAGAAGCGCCCCGTGCCCAGCGATGCAGTGGATACCGCGATGCGCGCCGTCATCAACGACCTCCGCCGCCTCGGCGAGCGCGAGGTGCCGTCGCGCCAGGTGGGCGAACTGGTGATGCGCGAGCTGAAGGAGCTCGACCAGGTGGCCTACGTGCGCTTTGCGTCGGTCTATCGCCGCTTCGAGGACGTGCACGCTTTCCGCGAGGAGATCGAGAAACTCGAGCGCGACCTCCCCTCGATCGAAGGCCTGCAACTGCCGCTGCTGGACGCGGCCAGGCGCGGGCGCAAGGGCTGAGCATGTCGCGCCCGTTCTTTCCCGCCATGGATCACCTCCACATGGCGCACGCCTTGCGTCTGGCGGAGCGCGGCCTCGCCACCACCCAGCCCAACCCGCGCGTGGGCTGCGTCATCGCCCGCGGCGAGACCGTGCTGGGCACCGGCTGGCACGCGCGCGCGGGTGAGCCGCATGCGGAAGTCTTCGCGCTGCGTGAGGCCGGCACGGCGGCACGCGGCGCCACCGCCTATGTCACGCTGGAGCCCTGCGCGCACCACGGTCGCACGCCGCCCTGCGCCGACGCCTTGATCGCGGCGGGCGTGGCCCGCGTGGTCGTCGCGCACGAGGATCCGTTCGACCAGGTCGACGGGGCCGGTATCGAAAAGCTGCGCGCCGCCGGTATCGGCGTGCAGGTGGGCCTGATGCGCGACGTCGCGCATGAACTCAACATCGGTTTCTTCAGCCGCATCCAGCGCGGCCGCCCGTGGGTGCGCGTCAAATTGGCCATGAGCCTCGACGGCCGCACGGCGCTGGCCGACGGCACGTCCAAGTGGATCACCGGCGAGGCCGCCCGCGCCGATGTGCAGCGCTGGCGCGCGCGCTCCTCGGCCATCCTTTCCGCCAGCGGCACCGTGCTCGCCGACGATCCCCAGCTGACCGTTCGCTTGCCCGACGCCCGGGGTTGCGTGCCGCCGTTGCGTGCCATCGTCGATACCGCGTTGCGCACGCCGGCCGGTGCCCGCGTGCTCGACGGTACGGCGCCCACGCTGGTGTTCCACGCCGCGGAGGCGAACGTACCGGCTCATCTGGCCGGCGTGGCGCGGGCGGTCGTGCGCCGCGACGACCACGGCGGTCTCGACCTGCGTGCCGTGCTGCACGAGCTGGCCCGGCGCGACGTGAACGAGGTGCACGTGGAGGCCGGCCCGGTCCTGTGCGGTGCCTTGCTCGCAGCAGGGCTGGCCGACGAACTGCTGGTCTACGTCGCGCCGGTCCTGCTCGGCAGCAGCGGGCGCCCGATGCTCACCCTGCCGCCGCTCGACGACATGGCGTCGCGCTGGCGCCTGCACACGGTGGACCGCCGGCAGGTGGGCGACGACATGCGGTTGCAGCTGCGGCCGGCGTGAAAACCTATCCGCACGTCCGCTGGGGCATCGTCGGCTGCGGTGCCGTCACCGAGACCAAGAGCGGCCCTGCGTTTGCAAAGGTGAGCGACTCGTCGCTGGTCGCCGTGATGCGGCGTGACGGCGACAAGGCGCGCGATTATGCGGCTCGCCACGGCGTGCCGCGCTGGTACGACGACGCGGCGGCGCTGGTCGCCGATCCCGGCGTGGACGCCGTATACGTCGCCACACCGCCGTCCAGCCATCGCGAGTACGCCCTCATGGCCATCGCCGCGGGCAAGCCCGTGTACATCGAGAAACCGATGGCGATGGACTATGCGGAGTGCACGGCGATCGTGCAGGCCGCGCGGGCGGCCGGCGTGCCCGTCTTCGTGGCCTACTACCGGCGCGCGCTGCCGCGCTTCCTGCGTATCGCCGCGCTGTTGGCCGAGGGCGCGATAGGCACGCCGCGCCTGGTCAACGTGCTGTTGCACCATCCGCTCGAGGCACGCTACCGCGACCCGGCCAACCTGCCCTGGACGGTGCGTCCCGAGCTGTCCGGCGGCGGCATCTTCGTGGATGTCGGCTGCCATACGCTGGACATCCTCGATTTCCTGCTCGGCCCCATCGTCGAAGCGCGTGGCATGACCGCACACCAGATGAACGCTTATCCGGCCGAAGACGCCGTGGCCATGGCCTTCCGTTTCGGCAGCGGCGTGCTGGGTACCGGCTTGTGGAACTTCGGCGCCGACCGCCGCGAGGATCGCGTGGAAATCGTCGGCGATCGTGGCCGGCTGGTCTTCGCCACCTTCGGTGACGGACCGATCGAACTCGAGGCCGGCGAGCGACGCGAAAGCATCCAGGTGGCCAATCCGCCGCACATCCAGCAACCGTTGATCGCCACCATCGTGGCGACGCTGACCGGCAAGGGCGCCTGCCCCTCGACGGGCGACTCGGCGGCGCGCACCAGCCGGGTGATGGACCAGGTGCTCAAGGGCCACCCGCTGCCGACCTGACCGTTGCAATCGGCCGTTCAGGCCGCATGCTATTCTCAGCCGGCTGCTTTCCTCGGGGAGCGGCCTCCACAGCGTCTTCAGGGCGGGGTGCAATTCCCCACCGGCGGTAGGTTTCCGTGAGGAAACAAGCCCGCGAGCGCTCCCGGTCCTGCCGGGAGGTCAGCAGATCCGGTCCGATGCCGGAGCCGACGGTTACAGTCCGGATGAAAGAAGACGGCGTTCGCGCGTCCCTGGCGGGGCGGGCGGCGCCATGCGCCTTGGGGCGTTTTTCGCTCACCACCGCGGGAAACGTTTCATGAAAATCCAGTACCTCGTCGCCGCCTTCCTCCCGGGAGGTCGCTGACATGTTCACCGGCATCATCCAGGCCGTCGGCCGCATCGCGCGGCTGGAACCGCGCGGCGGCGACGTGCGCCTCGTCGTCGATACCGCTCCCCTCGACATGACCGACGTCGCCCTGGGCGACAGCATCGCCGTGTCCGGCGTCTGCCTCACCGTGGTGGCCTTCGACGCCGCCAGCTTCGCGGCCGATGTCTCCAACGAAACCCTGGCGCACACCACCCTCGGCAAGCACAAGGCCGGCGATCCGGTGAATCTGGAGAAAGCCCTGCGCCTGGCCGATCGTCTGGGCGGGCACATGGTCTCGGGGCATGTGGACGGCGTGGGCAAGGTGGTGTCCGTGGCACCGGACGGCCGCTCCTCGCGCTGGACCTTCGAGGTGCCAGGCGAGATAGCGCGCTACATCGCCCACAAGGGCTCCGTGTGCATCGACGGCACCAGCCTCACGGTGAACGAAGTCGGCGGCAACCGTTTCGGGGTGAACCTTATCCCCCATACGGTGGCACATACGGCTTTCGTCGCCCGGCGCCCCGGTGACGCCGTGAACATCGAGGTCGACGTCGTCGCGCGCTATGTCGAGCGGCTGCTCACCGGCGGCGATGCCCCGCGCCTCGACGAGGCTTTCCTGAAACAGCATGGCTTCGCCTGAGGAACCGCCCCGCATGTCCTTCAACACCATCCCCGAGATCCTCGAGGACCTCCGGCAGGGCCGCATGGTCGTCATCCTCGACGACGAAGACCGTGAAAACGAAGGCGATATCGTCATGGCCGCCGAGAAGGTGCGGCCGGAAGACGTCAACTTCATGGTCCGCGAGGCGCGCGGGCTGCTGTGCCTCACGCTGACCGAACGACACACCCGCCAGCTGGGATTGAAGCCCATGGTCAGCGACAACACGTCGCCGTACCACACCAACTTCACCGTTTCGATCGAGGCGGCCGAAGGCGTCACCACGGGCATCTCCGCGCAGGACCGTGCGCACACGATCCGCGTGGCCGCGGCGAAGGACGCGAAGCCCGCCGACATCATCATGCCCGGGCACATCTTCCCGCTGACCGCTCAGGCGGGCGGCGTGCTGATGCGCGCCGGGCACACCGAGGCCGGCTGCGACCTGGCCGCGCTGGCCGGGCTTGAGCCTTCGTCGGTGCTGATCGAGATCCTGCACGACGACGGTTCCATGGCCCGGCGACCGGAACTGGAAGTGTTCGCGGCGAAGCACGGCCTGAAGATCGGCAGCATCGCCGACCTGATCCGTTACCGCCTCGAAACCGAGAAGACGGTGGAGCGCGTGCACGAGGAGGACGTCGATACCGAGTTCGGTCCCTTCCGGCTGGTCGCCTTCCGCGACGCCATCCGTAGTGGCCTGCACTTCGCGCTGACCCGGGGCGATGTGGACGACGGCGAACCGGTGCTGACGCGGGTGCATGTGCGCAACACGCTGTCGGACGTGCTCCACCTTCGCCGTGACGACCTCGGCCAGACCGCGACCGATGCGCTGCGGCGCATCCACGAAGCAGATCGCGGCGTGCTGGTGGTGCTCTCGGGCGAGGACAGCGCCGATGCGCTGCTGGGTCGCCTCAAGCGCCACGCCGTGCCGGTGCCCACGCCCCGCGACGACCAGGAGTGGCGTCAGCTCGGGCTCGGTGCGCAGATCCTTGCCGACCTGGGCGCCCGGCGCCTGCGCGTGATGGGTACGCCGCGTCGCTTCGTCGGCATCGCCGGCTTCGGCCTGGAAGTGGTGGAACAGGTAGGCTGATCCTCCCGCGGGTTGCCTTCCACACCGCGACCCTCTATTGCTACCGCCCTGTGCCACGACCCCGCGAGACCATGCCCCCGACCTACGACATCCGCCTCATCGCCCCCTCCGGTTACCCGCAGTCCGCCGAAGCCATGCGCCGGGGCATCGCCCGGCTGGAAGCGGCCGGCCACCGCGTGACCGGCCAGGAAGTGCTCGCACGTCGCGATCTGCGCTTTGCCGGCAGCGATGCCGAGCGTGCGGCCGACCTCAACGCACTGGCCGATCCCTCGCGCGATCTTCCGGATATCGCCCTGGCGATCCGCGGCGGTTACGGCGCGCATCCGCTGTTGCCGCTGCTCGATTACGAGGGGCTGGGCCGCCGCCTGCGTGGCGCGCCCGTGGCCCTGTTGGGCCTGAGCGACTTCACCGCGTTGCAATGCGCGCTGTATGCGAAGAGCGGCCTGGTGACGCTCGGCGGGCCCATGCTGGGGGGCGATTTCGGCGCGGCCAGCCTCGATGCCCAGACCTGGGCGCATGTATGGGAGACGCTGGCGGCGGAAGAAGGGCAGGCGACGTGGGATGCGCCGGAAACCTCGGACATCCACGTCGAAGGCACCCTTTGGGGTGGCAACCTGGCCATGCTGGCGGGGTTGGCCGGCACGCCGTATTTCCCGGCGATCGACGGCGGCATTCTCTACGTGGAAGACCTGGCCGAGCCGCCCTATCGCGTGGAACGCATGCTCTACCAGCTGCTGCACGCCGGTGTGCTGCGACGCCAGGCGGCGCTGGTCGTGGGCGACTTCATCAACTACCGGGTGACGGAATACGACAACGGTTACGACGTGGACGTGGCGCTCGACCGCATCGCCGCCGCGAGCGGCGTACCGGTCGTCCGCGGGCTACCCTTCGGTCATGGCCCGCGCAAGTTCACCCTGCCGTTCGGCGCACCGGGCCGGCTGCATGTCGCCGCCGGACAGGCCCGCCTCACGTTCACCGGCCATCCCCGGCCGAAAACCCCGTAAAATACCCGGCCGCCCGGCGGCCGTTTCGCCACAGGACATGCGTACATGAAGATCATCGAAGGCGATTTCGCCACCCCGAAGGGCCGTTTCGCCATCGTCGCGGGTCGTTTCAACAGCTTCGTCGTCGAGCCGCTGATCGAAGGCGCGCGCGATACGCTGGTCCGCCACGGTGTGAGCGACGATGCGATCGACCTCATCCGGGTGCCCGGCGCCTGGGAGATCGCACAGGCCGCCTACAAGGTCGCCGGCGCCGGCGGGTACGCCGCCGTGATCGGCCTGGGCGCGGTCATCCGTGGCTCCACGCCGCATTTCGACTACGTGGCCGGTGAGGCCGCCAAGGGCCTGGGCCAGGCCGCCTATACCTCGGGCGTGCCGGTGGCGTTCGGCGTGCTGACCACCGACAGCATCGAGCAGGCGATCGAGCGTGCCGGCACCAAGGCCGGCAACAAGGGCAGCGATGCCGCCATGGTGGCCATCGAGATGGCCAACCTCTATACGAAGCTGGCCCGATGAACAGGCCTCCGCACGGGATCGACCTGGCTGCCCGCTCCCGCGCGCGCCGTCGTGCGCTGCAGGCGCTGTACGCGTGGCAGGTGGGTGGCGCGAAGATGGGCAACGTCATCGAGCAGTTCCGCCACGAGCAGGACATGGTGGTGGCCGACCTCGAATACTTCGAGGACATCCTGCGCGGTGTCGAGCAGCACGTGAAGGAACTCGACGACGGCATCAAGCCCTTCGTCGATCGCGAAGTCGCGCAGATCGATCCCATCGAACTGTCCGCCCTGCGCATGGGTGCCTACGAGCTTAAATACCGTCCGGACGTTCCCTACCGCGTCGTCATCAACGAGGCGGTGGAAGCCACCAAGCGATTCGGCGCCGACCATGGCCACAGCTATGTGAACGGTGTCCTCGACAAACTCGCGACGCACTGGCGTACGGCCGAGAAGCGATCCTGAGCCCACCGCGAATCCCCGCGGGACAAGGAACCTGCATGGAATTCGACCTGATCGACCGCATCCGCCGTCACACCAGCGTCCATCGCGACGATGTGCTGACGGGGATCGGCGACGATGCGGCCGTAGTGGCTGTGCCCGCCGGGCGTGAACTGGCGATCGCGGTGGACACGCTGGTGGAGGGTATCCATTTTCCGCCGGGCACCGATCCGGCGGACATCGGCTGGAAAGCGTTGGCAGTGAATCTTTCCGATCTGGCCGCCATGGGGGCCACGCCCGCGTGGGCGCTGCTGGCGCTGACCACGCCCGATGGCGACGAAGCCTTCTTCGACGGCCTGGCCCGCGGTTTCGCCGAACTGGCCACGCCGTATCGCCTCGCGTTGATCGGCGGCGACACCACGCGTGGGCCGCTGACGGTCACCGTCGCGGTCCACGGCTTTATCGCGCCGGGCGAGGCCTTGCTGCGCTCCGGCGCGCGCGCCGGCGACGTCGTGATGGTCACCGGCACGCTCGGTGACGCGGCCGCCGGATTGCGTTGCCTCGAGGAAAACGACATCACGCCCTACGCCGGCATGATCGAGCGTCTGAACCGGCCGGTGCCGCGGGTGTCGGCCGGGCAGGCGTTGCGCGGGGTGGCCACCGCCTGCATCGATATCTCCGACGGACTGGTGGCCGACCTCGGCCACATCTGCACGGCCAGCGGCGTGGGCGCGTCCATCGACGCCGCCTTGCTGCCGCGCTCGTCCGCGCTGCTGACGCATTTCGCCGAGGCCGATGCGCAGGATTTCGCGCTGGGTGGCGGCGACGACTACGAGCTGTGCTTCACCGTACCCGCCGACAAAGCGGCCGAGGTGGGCGCCGTGCTCTCACGGCTCGGCTGCGGCGCCACGCGCATCGGGCGCATCGTCGAAGGGGCGGGCGTGCGCGTGGTGGATGCCGCGGGCGAAACCCTTGCGCCGGCGCGCAGCGGCTGGAACCACTTCGCGGCATGAGCACCAAGTACGTCCTCGATTCGGCCGACCGCCGCCGCCTGCTGGCCTCGCCGGCGGGCTGGCTTGCCTGCGGGTTCGGCTCGGGCCTGACGCCGAAGGCGCAGGGTACGTTCGGCTCGGCGGCGGCGATCCTGCCGTGGCTGCTGCTGCGCGACCTGCCGCCGCTCGCCTGGCTGGCCATCCTGGTGGTGAGCTTCGCCGTCGGTGTGTGGGCGTGCGAAATCGCCGGGCGCATCCTCGGCGTGGCCGACCATCGCAGCCTTGTCTGGGACGAGTTCGTCGGCCAGTGGATCGCCTTACTGCCCGCACTGCTTGCCCCGTGGTGGGTGGTGCTGGCCGGGTTCGCCCTGTTCCGCCTGTTCGACGTGTGGAAGCCCTGGCCGATCGCGTGGTTCGATCGTCGGGTGAAGGGTGGCCTGGGCGTCATGCTGGACGATGTCATCGCCGGCATCGTCGCTGCGGCCGTGCTGTCGCTGGTCCTGTTCTTCGTTCGCTAGGAATACCCCGATGGAATACCGCCGTCTCGGTTCGACCGGCCTCAAGGTGTCCGCGCTGTCTTACGGCGCGTGGGTGACGTTCGGCCGGCAGGTCGGGCGCACGCAGGCTCGCGAACTGATCGCGCTGGCTTACGACCGTGGCGTGAACTTCTTCGACAATGCCGAAACCTACAACGCGGGTGACGCCGAGCGCCTCATGGGCGACGTGATCGCCGACCTGCGCTTGCCGCGCGATGCGTATACGGTGTCCAGCAAGGTCTACTTCGGGGCGGTGACCGATCCGAAACCCACCCAGCGCGGCCTGTCGCGCAAGCACGTGTTCGATGCGTGCCACCAGGCGCTGCAGCGCCTGCGCGTGGATTACCTCGATCTGTACTTCTGCCACCGTGCCGACCCCGATACGCCGATCCTGGAAACCGTGCTCGCCATGGATGCCCTGGTCCGGCAGGGCAAGGTCATGTACTGGGGCACCAGCGAATGGACGGCCGTGCAGATCGAAGAGGCGCATCGCGTGGCCCGCGAGCACCACCTCATCGCGCCGTCGATGGAGCAGCCGCAGTACAACCTGCTGCATCGCGAACGGTTCGAGCGGGAATACGCGCCGCTGTACGAGCGCTATGGCATGGGCACCACGATATGGTCGCCGCTCGCGTCGGGCCTGCTGACGGGCAAGTACAACGACGGCGTGCCGGACGATTCGCGCCTGGGCCAGCCGGGCAATGCCTGGTTGCGTGACGAAAAGCTCGAAAACGACGGGACTTGGCTGCACACCGTGCGTGCCCTGGCGCCGATCGCCGCCGACCTCGGTCTGCCGCTGGCCACGATGTCGCTGGCCTGGTGCCTGAAAAACCCACACGTCTCCACCGTGATCCTCGGCGCCAGCCGCACGTCGCAGCTGGAAGCCAACCTGGGGGCGCTGGATGCGGTGTCCCTGCTGGATGACGACGTGATGCGCCGCATCGACGGCGTGTTGGGTCAGAGGTCGCCGTAGAGCGCCTGTAGCGCGGCGATGGCGGCCAGGCCCGCCGTCTCCGTGCGCAGGATGCGCGGGCCCAGCCTCAGGCCGGTGAACCCGTGCGCGGCCAGTGCCGCGCGGTCGCGCTCGCCGAAACCGCCCTCCGGCCCGATGGCGAGCAGGGCGGGGCCGGCAAGGGCCAGCTCCCCGGGGCGCCGCGTGCCCTCGGGTAGCAGGGCGAGCCGCATGGCGCTGTTGTCGCCCAGGGCGGCCAGCCAGGTCGCCATCGGCACGGCTGCGTCCACCTGCGGCACCCGCGCGCGGCCGGATTGCTCGCAGGCGCTGGCGGCCACGGCGCGCCAGTGCAGCAGGCGCTTCTCGCCGCGCGCGGCATCCAGCTTCACCTCGGACCGCTCGGTAAGGATCGGCACGATGCGGGCGACGCCGAGTTCGGTCGCCTTCTGCACGATCAGGTCCATCTTCTCGCCGCGCGCCACGCCCTGCACCAGGGTCAGTGCCAGCGGCGATTCGTTGTGCACAGGGCGGCCCTCGCCCACGCTGGCCACCACCTCGCGCTTGCCGACGCTGGTCAGGATCGCGTCGAACTCCATGCCGTCATGCCCGGAGAACAGCACGACGGGCGCGCCGGCTTCCATGCGCAGGACGCGTGCGACATGCTCGCCGGCCTGGGCGGGGAGGGTAACCTCGACGCCGCTGGCCAGGCGCGTGTAGACATGGATGCGGATCGTGCGCATGGTTTGGCCTTCTGTCACGGAACGTGCATTGTAGCCAGCCGCGCGGCCCGCTATCGTCGCTTCATCGGGGACGGAGCCACGTTATGCCGATCGCCTGGTACTTCGATTTCGTCTCGATGTTCACCTGGCTGCAGTGGTCGGCGGTACGCGAGTTGGCAGGCCAACGTGCCGCTGAAATTTCCGCCGGCCCACCCCTTCAATCCGCTGCCGGCCCTGCGCCTGTGCATTGCCGTGGGCACCACGCCGGATGCGGTCGGCGCCATCTTCGAATGGATCTGGGCCCATGGGCGGGCGGCGGATACGCCAGAGGCGATCCAGCCGCTGGCTACCTCGCCGGGTATCGGCGACGTGGGCATCGCGCACTCGGCGCCCGACGTCAAAGCCGGCCTTCAGGCAAATTTCGAGCAGGCGATCTGCGACCAGGTCTACGGCGTTTCCGACGCTGGCTATTGGCACCGAGCTGTTCTGGGGTGCCGATGCGCACGCGTTTGCGATGGATTACCTCGCTCATCCCTAGCTGTTCGATGACAGTGAGATGGGGCGACTTGGCGATCTGCCGATCGGGCGGTCGAAGATCCGATAAGGCCTTCTAAAATCGAAACTGTCTACGGTTTAAAAAAACGGATTTTCAGAATTTTCGCGTAGTAAGGCGCATGGCCCGAAAGCTAGGCTTTGCTTGCGGCCGTCGAATGGCGTGACGTCATTCGGCACCTGCATCGTGAATCTACGGAGTCGGGCAGATGAAGAGAAAATGGAATCGCGCTAAAGCAAGCTTATGGATGCTTGCTGCACTCAGCTTAGTAGTGGGGACGGAACTGCCGGGCGCGGTAAAGGCAGATGACCGAAGTCAGGTTTCGGTGTCGTCTATGGGCATCGATGTCCGCCGTGATGTCGAGCGTCGCGTCGACGAGGTCGCAAATCGCATAGCGAACTCGAAGTCCTTCTTTGAGGAAGATCATCTCCCTATCCATATCAAATCCAAATTTGATCCTGTGGGGCAGTCCCTTCTCATGGAAGTGGATGAAAGGTTTGGGCCGGTTTCCGGCTACCTGGAAATGGAAAACCTCCAGTCGGAAATTGCCAACGAGATTTGGCCGCTGCTGGAAGGTATTCATGGGTTCCAGGGGCTTGATTGGCGCTACGGTGGGAAAGACTTGTACTTCTGGTTTCCCGGCGACAGGCGGGAGCCCAAAAAATCGAAACGAACAAAGCGCACTAGCAGGAACGGTCTCGGGTCAGTCTTGATCAACGACGGACATGGTTACTACTACCACCATGGATATCGCGACTGGCGATTCCAGCGAGAACCTGCGAATGGAATTATCGAGGACCGGATCACGTCAGAGATTGCTACTCCACTATGGGCGTGGCTAAGCATGGACGGCGTGGCTGTGAAAAGTAGCCGGGAGTCGTCTTTCGGCAATCATGAGCCGAGCGGCAAGCCTCTATATCTGATGGCTGCTCGCTACCTTCTTGAGCGCTCCCTTCCGGATAGGCCGGATATCTGGCATTCGTTGCCCGATGATGTGAGCGACTTGCGGGAGTATAAGGAAGATATTCGAAGTCGGCCGCTGTTCGCAAATGCGCTTGGCGTGGACGCCATGATAAGCATTCACACCAACGCTTCGGATAACGCCAGTGTACGGGGTACCAGGGTCTTCGCTCAGCCCAGTCGCCCCGAGTCGGCTGAGTTTGCATCCATGGCCCTCTGCTACATGCGTGAACATATTCATGCGAGCAAAGCATACAAGGATTTTGCGGTCGCACCGACTCCCCAGTTTTCCGACAAGGGTGAGAATCGCCTCGCGGATATGCCGGCGATTATCGTCGAGCTGGGCTTCCATACAAACGCCGGAGACGCCGCAGCATTAAAAGATCCACTTTTCGTCGGAAGCGCGATGAGGGGTTTGGCCAAGGCCTATCGTCTCTTCCGTAATGGCGAACATTGCGAGGAGTTCGCCGTTGGGGTTCCAGACAGAGCAGAGAGCATGGTCGGTGACGTAACCCAGCTTCCCATTACGTGGACCGGGCATCCAGATTATCCGATGAACGTCATTGCTGAGCGAGGATGGGCTATGGTGCCCGAAGCCCCGGCTGAGAAGCGCGCCGATCTTAGTTATCAGTGCCTTGACGACGACGTAGCTAGATCTCCGTTCACACTGAACGTCGTAGGAAGAGACTTCGCTGGCATTGAGACAAAACCAGCGGAAATCATCATGACTTGTCTTCCCAGGCCCGGCATAGGCGTCACGCAGCGATAGGTAACCGTGCGGCTACCAGGTGGCAGCGCATAGCTTTGAGTCGATGGCGTGATGAATTACCGTACACGGCAGTTCGTCACGCCACAGCCTTACCAATTCCCGCGATCGCCGTATCCACCATGAGGTCAATTTCGCCCTCCGTGATGCAATACGGCGGCATGAAGTAAACGATGTTGCCGAGTGGCCGCAGCAGCGCGCCGCTCTCCAGTCCATGGCAGTACACGCGCAGACCGCGACGGTCGGCGGCCGGGAACGGTATACGTGATGCCTTGTCCGCAACCAGCTCGATCGCGGCGATCATGCCGGTCTGGCGGACATCCGAGACATTAGGGTGATCGACCATGGGAGCAATGCGCTTGGCCATGTGTGCGGCCAGCACGCGGTTGCGCTCGAGCACCGGGTCCTCGCGGAAGATCTTCAGCGTGGCCGTGGCCGCGCGACAGGCCAGCGGATTGCCGGTGTAGCTGTGCGAGTGCAGGAAGGCCTTGCCGGCCGCGTATTCGGCGTAGAAGGCCTCGTAGACGTCGTGGGTGGTGAGCACCGCCGACAACGGCAGGAAACCGCCGGTCAGGCCCTTGGACAGGCACATGAAGTCCGGCGACACACCGGCCTGTTCACAGGCGAAAAGGGTGCCGGTGCGGCCGAAACCGACTGCGATCTCGTCGGCGATGAAGTGCACGTCGAACTCGTCGCACAGCGCGCGCAGGCCGGTGAGGTACGAGGCGTCGTACATTCGCATGCCGCCGGCGCACTGCACCAACGGTTCGACGATGACGGCGCAGGTCTCGCGGGCGTGCCGTTCGAGGATCGAGCGCATCTCGCCAAGACGGCGCGCCGCGATGTATTTCGGCGACTCGCCCGGTTCGCCTTCGTAGGTGTCAGGTGAGGGCGCGAGCTCGGGCGTGAGCAACAGCGGCGCATAGGTCTTGCGGTACAGCGCCACGTCGCTGACCGAAAGCGCGCCCAGCGTCTCGCCGTGGTAACTGCCGGTGAGGGCGATGAACCGGGTTTTCTCGCCATGGCCGCGGTTGAGCCAGTAGTGGAAGCTCATCTTCAGCGCCACTTCGATGGCCGCGGAACCGTTGTCGGCCAGGAACACGCGATCCAGGCCCGGCGGCGTGATGCGCACCAGTTCCTCAGCCAGTTCCACGGCGGGCGCGTGGGTGAAGCCGGCGAAGATCACATGCTCCAACTGGTCCAACTGGTCCTTCACCGCGCTGGCGATGCGGGGTTCGGCATGGCCGAACAGGTTGGTCCACCAGGAACTGACGGCATCGAGGTAACGCCGGCCGTCGGTGCCGACCAGCCATGCCCCTTCGCCGCGCGCGACGGGTACCATGGGCAGGGTTTCGTGGTCGTGCATCTGGGTGCACGGGTGCCAGAGGACGGAAAGGTCGCGCGCGACGAGCGTGTCGGCCGCCTGGGAAGCGAAAAGGGTCTCGGTCATCGGCCCATCATCGCCTCCGGGCCGCCGTGCCTCAAGTAAGGAGTGTCGAGGTGATGGTTTGAAATGGCTTCGTCGGATCGCCCTGGGCGTCGTCCTGCTGCTGCTTGCCGGCGGCCTGTTCTACTGGTTCCTGCCTGCCGGCGTGGCCGTGCCGCTGTTCGCCTCACGCGCCAAGGGCGTGGTGCTGGACGATCTGTCCGGCACACTGTGGGACGGCCGTGCGGGCCGCGTCACCGCACGTGACGGCCGCGAACTGGGCCAGGCCAGCTGGCACCTGGGTCGTGACGCCATCCTCGGCCGCATCCACCTCCAGTTGCACATGGACGGTCGCGCCGGTCGCTTCGACGGGCATCTGGAGCGTACCGAGCCCGACACCGTGCACTGGACGGGCGTCGACTTCCGGCTGGATGCCGCGGCGCTGGCCGGCCCGGCCTCCCCGCAGGATCTGGCACCGCTGGGCGTGCTCGAAGGCCACATCCCACGGGCCGATCTCCAGGGCAACTGGCCGCTGGCGCTGGAGGCGGTCGTCCGTTGGCACGCCGCGGCCGTGCGCACGCCGGAAGGCGTCGTGGCGCTGGGCGACCTGGCCCTGAAAGCGGCCAGCACCGGTGGCGTGCTGCGTGCCACGCTGGCCGACGACGGCCACGGGCCGCTGGCCGCGAACGCGGCCCTTGCCGCCTCGCCGCTGGGCTGGCGCCTCGACGGTCGCCTGGCGCCGCGCGCTCCCGACACCGCGCTGTCGCATCTCATTGCCCGTTTCGGCCCGCTGGGTCGCGACGGTGCCGTCAACCTCCAACGCAAGGCCGGGCTCGCCCCCGCGAACACGCCATGACCGATACCCTCGACACCGCGCTTGCCGCTGCCCGGGAAGCCGCGCAGGCCGCGGCGGAGATCATCCTGCATTACTGGCGCTCGGGCGTGGAGGTGATCGTCAAGGGCGACGACACCCCGGTGACCGCCGCCGATCGCGAAGCCGAGATGGCGATCCGAGGCATCCTGGCCGCGGCCCTGCCGGAGGCGGGCATCTACGGCGAGGAATACGGTGCGGACGACACCTCGCGCGAGTACCTCTGGCTGGTGGACCCGCTGGACGGCACCAAGAGTTTCGTCCGCCGCACGCCGTTCTTTTCCACGCAGATCGCGCTGATGCATCGCGGCGAACTGGTGCTGGGCGTGTCCTCGGCCCCCGTGTACGGCGAACGCATGTGGGCGGTGCGTGGCCGTGGCGCCTTCCTCGATGGCGAGCCGGTCCGCGTGGCGCCTACCGCCCGACTGGCGGAGGCGTCGATTTCCACGGGCAACGTGAAGACGCTCACGGCCGACCGCCGCTGGGATGCCCTGGGCGGCCTGATCCGCGACAGCAACCGCATTCGCGGCTACGGCGATTTCTGCCACTACCACCTCCTGGCGCGCGGCTCGCTCGACCTGGTCATCGAGTCAGACGTGAATATCCTCGACATCGCCGCGCTGGCGGTGATCGTCACCGAGGCCGGAGGCGTCTTCACCGACCTGTCCGGTGCCGCGCCGGGTCTGGACACGCGCAGCGTGCTGGCCGGCACCCCTGCGATCCATGCCGAGGCGCTGGTCCGGCTCACCGACGGTACAATCGACCGATGAACAAACGCCCGACGATCCTTGCGACGCGCGATGCGTCCACCACGCACTTCCGTCACGCGGAGGAAGTGGACCTGGAGTTCTCCAACGGCGAGCGCCGCACCTTCCAGCGCCTGAAAAGCAGCGGCCACGGGGCCGTGCTGATCGTGCCCATGCAGGACGCGGACACCGTGCTGCTGGTGCGCGAATACAGCGTGGGCGTGGACCATTACGAACTGGGTGCGCCCAAGGGCCGCATGGATCCCGGCGAAACCGTGGAGGAGGGCGCCAACCGTGAACTGAAGGAAGAAGTGGGCTTCGGTGCGCGCAAGCTCACCTTCCTCGGCACGCTGTCGCTCTCGCCCGCCTACATGACCCACCGCATCCACGTGGTGCTGGCCGAAGACCTCTACCCGGAACGCCTGCCCGGCGACGAGCCGGAAGAACTGGAAGTCATGCCCTGGCGCATGGACAACCTGCACGAGCTGATCGCCCGTGAGGATGTCACTGACGGTCGTTCCATCGCCGCGTTGTTCATGGCCCGCGAATACCTCGCCGGCCGCTACAAACCGGCATGACGGTGGCCCACGCGGATTGGCTCGACCCGGTCTGTGCGATCGCGCGCGAGGCGGCCGATGCCATCCTGGCCATCTATGCGCACGACTTCGAAGTGGTGCGCAAGGACGACGATTCCCCGGTGACCGCGGCGGATCTCGCCGCGCAACGTGTCATCGCCGAAGGGCTGCACACGCTCGCCCCCGGCGTTCCGGTCATTTCCGAGGAAGCCCTGGCAGCGCCGTGGTCCGAGCGCCGCACCTGGCGCCGCTACTGGCTGGTGGACCCGCTCGATGGCACGCGTGAGTTCGTCAAACGCAACGGCGAGTTTACCGTCAACATCGCGCTGGTCGAGGACCACCGACCGGTGCTGGGCGTGGTGCTGGTGCCGGTCTCGGGCGATCTGTATGCCGCGGTGTCCGGGGGCGGTGCGTGGCGCCAGCGCACGGCGGATGCACCACGCGAGGTGCTGGCCACGCGGCCGGCCAATGGGCTGCTGATGGTCACCGGCAGTCGCTCCTACGGCGTCGGCCGCACCATGACGCTGCTGGATCGCCTGGGTCCGCACGAGACCTTCGCCCTGGGTTCGTCGCTGAAGTTCTGCGTTATCGCCCGTGGCGAGGCGGATCTCTACCTGCGCCTGGGCGCCACCTCGGAGTGGGACACGGCGGCGGCACAATGCGTGCTCGAGGAAGCCGGCGGCGCGGTGCTCGACCTGGCCGGGCGCCCGTTCCGCTACAACACGCGCGATTCGCTGATCAATCCCGAGTTCATCGCCTGCGGCGACACCACGGTGGACTGGGCAGCGCGCCTGATCGATCCGGACGACGCGGCATGAGCCGCCCTGTGGACGACCTCATCGCCATCATGGCGCGCCTGCGCGATCCGGTCACGGGCTGCCCGTGGGACGTGAAGCAGGACTTCGCCTCCATCGCGCCCTACACCATCGAGGAAGCGTACGAGGTGGCCGACGCGATCGACCGCCACGACATGCACGACCTGCGCGACGAACTGGGCGACCTGCTGTTGCAGGTGGTCTTCCATGCGCGCATGGCGGAGGAAGCCGGGCACTTCGCCTTCGGCGACGTGGTGCAGTCCATCTGCGAGAAGATGGTCCGCCGCCATCCGCACGTGTTCGACGAGGTGACGCACGAAAGCGACGCCGCGCGCTCGCGCGACTGGGACCGGTTGAAGGCGGAAGAGCGCCGCTTGAAAGGCGGCGACGATACCAGCGCGCTCGCCGGCATCTCGCATGGCCTGCCCGAATGGCAGCGTGCGGTGAAACTGCAGAAGCGTGCCGCCAACGTCGGCTTCGACTGGCCCGATCATCGGCCGGTACTGGACAAGATCGTCGAGGAAATCGACGAGGTGCGCCACGAGTTCGACAACGGTGCGGACGAGGAACGCCTCACCGATGAAATCGGCGACGTGCTGTTCGTCGCGGCCAACCTGGCGCGGCATGCGAAGGTGGACGTATCGCGTGCATTGCGCGGTGCGAACGCGAAATTCGAACGCCGCTTCCGCGGCATGGAAGCCATCGCCGCCGGTGAAGGACGCACGCTGGCGTCGTACACGCTGGAAGAACAGGAAGCCCTCTGGGCCCGCGTAAAAGCCATGTAGGAGCGCACGATGTGCGCGATCCCCCAGCCCTCATCATGCGAATGAGGCGAGATATCGGCACAGGCGGGGGCTTGATGGGTGGCGCGTATGGATGAACGGTGCGGCATCGTCGCTTTGTTGGCTTTTCGCGCACATCGTGCGCTCCTACAACAAAGCGTGCGCTCCTACGGCGCGGCGGTCGTAGGAGCGCACGATGTGCGCGATGCCTCCGGGTTATTTCGCGTCAGGCGTCTTCGCGGCCATGCGCTGCTGCATGTGCTGCCTGAAGGCCTCCATCTCCTGGTGACGCTTCTGGTCCTGGGCGAGGTTTTCGTCCAGGCTCTTGCGCAACGTGGCGATGGCCGCATCGACGTTCTGCGGTTGCATCTGCGCGCGGGCCAGGTGACGGTAGGCGTAGTCGCGGACCATCGGGTTCTGCGACTTGGCCAGCACCTCGTTGTAGAGCGCCGGCAGCTCCTTCTGGCGGCCGGTGCTCACGTAGAGGCGCTCGAGCGAGCGGAGGTCGCCGATGACGCCGGCGTTTTCCATGCCGCCGTGGCCGTGACGGCCCCAGCCGCCGCGATCGCCGCGGCCATGGTCGTCGCCCTTGTTCCACTTCGGGCCGCCTTGCGGGCCCTGCGCGGCATTAGCGGGCGGCGCCATGCGCGCGGCCGGGGCGGGCGGAGCCTGGGGAGCGGCATCCTGCGCATACGCGAAGGCGGCCGAGCCGGCAAGGAGGAGGGAAGCGGCACTGGCGAGAAGGGTCTTGCGTTGCATAGGGTATCTCCCGGTTGGACTTGCACGATGAAAAACGTGCCGCCCGGCAAGCCGTTGACCAAGCCGTTGCCGGCCGCTCAGGTTCGCGTGAAGGCCCTTGCAACCTTTTTCGCGCGGGCGGCATCCATTCCTGGTTGCCACCCATCACTGAAGGGGATTCCCCATGCGCTACCTGGTTCTCGCCTCGCTCCTGCTGCTGCCCGCTGTCGCCCTGGCGGACAACGTGCCCTCCTGCGCCTTCCATGCGGACCGCAATCTCGATCTCGACCTCTCGGGGGTGCGCGCCGTGCGCTTCGTGGTCAACTCCTATGATCTGTCCGTCCAGGGTGGATCGGCCGCAGGCAAGGGTACCCTCCGCGGCAAGGCCTGCGGCTCCGACCAGAAGATCGTCGACAACCTGATCGTCACCCAGGAGAAACGCGGCGACACCCTGGTCGTGGAACTGACCGAGAAGGACAAATCGTGGTCGGGCGGCTGGGGCAACCATTACAGCTACCTCAAGGTGGAAGCCACGATTCCCGCCAGCCTGCCGGTGACCGTCGAAGCCGGCTCCGGTGACGTCAAGCTGCGCAGCATCGCCTCGCTGGACGTCGGCGCCGGGTCAGGCGATATCGAGGCATCGGACGTCAAGGGTGCCGTGCATGCACGCATCGGATCGGGCGACGTGAAGGTCGACGGTGCCGGGTCGATGAGCGTGGATTCGGTCGGTTCGGGTGATCTGACGGCCCGCCAAGTCCATGGCGACGTAAGGATCGGCACGGTCGGCTCAGGCGACGCCAAGCTCACCGATGTGGATGGCAGCGTCGACGTGGGTACGATCGGCTCGGGCGATCTCGGCGTCGATGGCGTGAAGGGCAACCTGACCGTGCGCAAGAAAGGCAGCGGCAACATCGAGCAGCATGGCGTCGCCGGCAAGGTGAACATACCCGCCAGCCACGACGACTGATCTCGGCGCGTCCCGTCGCGTGGGGGCACGCGGTGTCGGTCTGTACATCCGGGCGACACCGCGTGACGTTATGATCCCGCCCTCTCTGGCGGAATCCATTCCATGACGTGGCTACCCGACTCGTTGCGCAACCTGCGCCGCGACGTGCTTTTCCTTGTCCTCCTGGCGGCCGCCGTGGCATTCGCGGTAGCCCAGCCGTCGCGGATCGCGAGCTGGCCCGGCCTGGTGGACTGGCCGACCATCGCCACCCTCACGGGCCTGCTGATCCTGACCAAGGCGGTGGAACACAGCGGCGCGCTGAACGTCGCCGGCCGCTGGCTGATCGACCGTACCGCCACCCGGCGGATCGCCGCACTGGGCCTGGTCGCGCTGACCGCGCTGCTGTCGATGCTGCTGACCAACGACGTGTCGTTGTTCGTCATGGTGCCGCTCACCCTGAGCATGTGTCGCATCGCCCGCATGCCGGCGACGCGCCTGGTGATTTTCGAGGCACTGGCCGTCAACGCCGGCTCGATGCTCACCCCGATAGGCAATCCGCAAAACCTTTTCCTGTGGCAGCAATGGGGCAATGGCTTCGGCGGGTTCGTGCTGGCCATGCTTCCCCTGGTGGTCATCGTGCTCGTGCTGTTGCTGGCAGTCACCGCGATGGCGTTTCCCGCCGAGCCGCTGGAAGTGCACGACGGCACCGAGCACGCGGTGGAGCGGGGCCTGCTGGTCACCGCAGCGGTCCTCTACCTGCCGTTCCTGGTGCTGGCGGACCTGCACCACGAGCTATGGGCGCTCCTGGGCGTGCTGGCCGTTTTCCTGGTGTTCCGCCGCCGCGTGGTGGCCGCGATCGACTGGGGGCTGCTGCTGACCTTCGTGCTGATGTTCATCGACCTGCGCATGCTGGCCGGCCTGGAGACCATTCGTTCGTTCATCGGCGGCCTCGGCCTGGATATTCCGTCGCACCTGTACGTCACGGGTGCGCTGGCCTCGCAGCTGGTCAGCAACGTACCCGCAGCCATCCTGCTGGCGGAGTATTCACACGACTGGCGCACCATCGCGTTCGGCGTGAACGTGGGCGGCTTCGGTTTCGTGCTTGGCTCGCTGGCCAACCTGATCGCCCTGCGCCTGCTGGGCGAGCGTAAGGCCTGGGTCACGTTCCATCTGTGGTCCACGCCTTTCTTCATCGTCGTCGGCCTGATCGGCTGGGCGCTGTTGTAGGAGCGCGCGATGCGCGCGAACCCTCAGGAGGGCTATGGCGAATGAAGCCGGACACCAAACCGGGCGGGCGTTTTTAGACGCCCGACAAAGCCGGTTTTATCGGGCGTAACGCCGGCTTGTGCGTCGCGTCAGGCATCGTTCGCCATAGGAATGGTGAGGGTTCGCGGACATCGTCCGTTCCTACACGCATACACATGCCGGACGTGGTTAGACCGGGCGGTTGCCCTGCGCACCCGTGTTGCTGTTGCCTTTATCGTGTGCCTTGATGAAATCGCGCACGTCGGGGTACACCACTTCGCGCCAGCGGCGGCCGCTGAAGATGCCGTAGTGTCCGGCGCCCTCGATGGTGATGTGCTTCTTACGCTTCTTCGCAATGCCTTTGCATAGTCCGTGCGCGGCTTCCGTCTGGCCGGCTCCGGAAATGTCGTCCAGTTCGCCCTCGATGGTGAGCAGGGCGGTGTCCTTGATCTTCGCCGGCTGGACCAGCTCGCCGTGGATCTCCCACGTGCCCTTGGGCAGGCGGTGCTCCTGGAACACGGTCTCGATGGTGTCGAGGTAATACTCCGCCGGCATGTCGAGCACCGCGTTGTATTCGTCGTAGAACTTGCGGTGCTGCTCGGCGTCGTCGAGGTCGCCCTTGCGCAGGTTTTCGTAGAAATCCCAGTGCGACATGACGTGCCGGCTCGGGTTCATGGCGAGGAAGCCGGCATGCTGCAGGAAGCCTGGATACACCTCGCGGCCTGCGCCAGGGTACTGGTAGGGCACCTTGTGGATCAGCTGGTTGCGAAACCACGACAGCGGGCGCGTGGTGGCCAGGTTGTCGACGCTGGTCGGGCTCTTGCGGGTATCGATCGGGCCGCCCATCAGCGTCAGCGTGGCCGGGGTGGCTTCACCACGTGCCGCCATCAGCGAGACGGCGGCCAGCACCGGCACGGTGGGCTGGCAGACCGACACCACGTGCGCGCGGTGTACGCCCACGTGACGGATGAATTCCTCGATGTACGCCACGTAGTCGGCCAGTGAGAACGAGCCGGCGTCGAGGGGAATCATGCGGGCGTCCACCCAGTCGGTGATGTACACCTTGTGGTCGCGCAGCAGGGTGCGCACCGTATCGCGCAGCAGCGTGGAGTGGTGGCCCGACAGCGGGGCGACCACGAGCACGGCGGGGTCGTTCTTCATCGTGTCGACCGTGGCCTGGTCGTCCGAGAAGCGCTTGAAACGCTTGAGCGTGCAGAACGGCTTGGCCAGCGCTACCTGTTCCACGATGGCCACGTCATGCCCGTGGGCGTGCACGCTGTGGATGTCGAACTCGGGCTTTTCGTAGGCCTTGCCCAGCCGGAACATCAGCTCGTAACCCGCGGCGGCGCGGTCGGCGCCAGGCATGCGGGCAAACGGGCTGGCGGCATCGCCGAACATCTTCGCGCTCGCCTCGGCCCAGTAGGTCAGCGGGCTGAGCATCGAGCGTTGCCATTCGTGCATGAGATAGAGCATGCCGATTCCGGAAGGGGCGGGGAGGGTGGCGCATCATAACCAGTTGCGCCGCGCCATATGTAAAGCCCCTGTTTTTGCTCGATTTAAGTGGCGGCCTTGCGGCAGACCAGCAGCACTTCGTCGACGCCGGGGCCTGGCTCGAAGCCGGGCGTGAAGGCCAGCGCCTTCTGGAACCGGATGCCCAGGGGCATGAAAACGCGGTTGTACCACCACATGGCGCGCGCGCGTTGGTGGGTCAGGTACCACTGACCCAGGTCGAGCAGCTTCGACGACTTCGGCTGCATGCCGTAGACGGCGCTGCGCTCGATCGTGAAGCCGTGGCGGGCCAGCAGGTCACGGATGGCATCGGGCTCGTAACGGCGGTAATGCCCGACGAAGTCGTCGAACGCCGTCCAGGCGTCGGGATGCAGCGGTACGGAGATCAGCAGTCGGGCGCCGGGTTCGGCCACGCGCGCCAGCTCGCCCAGCGCCCCCTCGTCATCCACCACGTGTTCCAGGATGTCGAAGGCACAGACGAAGTCGAAGCTGGCGTCACGGAAGGGCAGGGCGCCGATCATGGCGTTGGCCACCCGTGCGCCGTGCCGGCCCAGCTCGGCCAGGGCCGGGCGGCTGAGGTCGACGAACTGGGTGCCTTCCAGGGGCAGCCGTGGGCGCAGGCCCGGGGCGACCTCCAGCCGGCGGGTGGTCTGCGCCGTCAACTCGGCCACCAGCGGCCACGTATTGAAGCGGTCGGGCGAGAACAGCTTGGCCTCGGACCACAGCGCGTCGTAGAAGCGCTTGTTGCTGCCGATCAGGTCGGCGTCGGTCCGCGTGGCCGTCGAGCCCGAGGTGAATGATGCGATGGTCATGCGTTACCTCGGGCGGGACGGGGGTATCAGCGCAGGCGGGACAGCTCGCGCAGCAGCGGCAGGCGTCTGATGCGTACCGCGGTGGCGCGGAACACGGCGTTGGCGAGAGCGGGTGCCGCCGAGGGTACACCGATCACGCTGGCCCCGGTGGGCTCGGCCGTGGACGGCACGATCACGGTTTCCACCTCATAGGGGAGGGGTTGCGTGGCCGCCAAGGGGTAGTCGCGGAAGCCCGTCTGCTGCACCCGGCCGTCCTTCACCGTGATGGCCAGGTTGAGCGCGGTGGACAGGGCGTCCATGGTGGCGCCCTGCAGCTGGGCCTCGAGGCCGAGCGGATTGACCACGCGACCGACATCGGCCACGCAGACGGCACGGTGGATGTCTATGCCTTCGCCCGACGGTGCCACTTCGATGGCATGGGCCACGTAGGCGCCGAAAACATACGAGCAGGCGATGCCCAGGCCGTTCTCGCTGCGCAGCCAGCGGCTCCAGTCGATTTTCTCGGCGGCCAGTTTCAGTACGTTGGCCAGGCGGGCGGTGTCGATCGGGCCGCCGCGACCGCTGTAGGGCAACTGGCGCCCGTCGCCCAGCATGCCGAGGCGGAAGTCGAGCGGGTTCACCTTCAGCAGGTTGGCGATCTCGTCGATGAAGCTTTCCGACGCGAAGGTGGGGGTGACGTTGGGCGAACCGCGCCACTCGCCGCGCGACAGCTGCGACGGCAGCGGGTACCAGTCGCTGCGGAAGTTCGGCACCAGACCGGCTGGCAGCGCGTCGGCTACCAGCTCGGACTGCCACAGGCGGTTGTCGGGCGTGTTGCGGCCCGCCAGCGCCGATGGGCTGGCCATGCGCTGGTGCCAGCCCACGATAGCCTTCTTGCGATCGATGAAGGCGTTGAGGCGGTGCACGGCCAGCGGACGGTAATAGTCGTGCGCCAGGTCGTCGTCGCGAGTCCACAGCAGCCGGACCGGACGGTTGCGGATCGCGTCGTCCTTCTTCGCCAGGGCCACGGCCACGGCCTCGGCGATGTAATCCTGGTCGAGACGCCGGCCGAACGCGCCACCGCCGCGTGGGACCTGGATGTCGATCTGGTCCGGCCGGAAGCCGGTCATCCGCTGGACCACCGCATAGGCGGCGCGCGGCGACTGCGTCGCGGCGATGACGGTGATGCTGGTGTCCGGATCGAGGCGGACGACACAGTTGGGTGTTTCCGCCGTGGCGTGGGCCACCCACGGCTGGAAGTACGTGGCTTCGAGCGTGCGCGCGGCCTTCTTGCGGATGGCCGCGATGTCGCCGTCGCTGCGCACGGTGCTGGGCGTGGCGGCGTCATCGGCGAACAGTTCGAGGGCTTTTTGCTCGAGCGTGTAGGCGTTGGGCTCCTGCGTGGCACCCGGCTTCCACTTCGCCTTGAGGGCGACACGGCCGGACAGGGCCGCCCAGGTGTCGCTGGCCAGGACGGCGATGGCCGGTGCCTGTGGCGTACTGCCGGGCGCCTGGCCCTGCTCGGGCGTGATGTCGATGATGTCGTAGACGCCTTCGACTTTCTTCGCGGCATCGCGGTCCGCACTGTCCAGCGTGCCACCCGGGTACGGGCAGCGCGCCAGCACGGCGACCACGGCATTGCCGACGGTGTCGTCGGCGGCGTAACGCAGTTGCCCGGTGACGGCGGCGCGTGCATCGACGTCGCCCGCCGGCTGGCCGATGAGACGGTACTGGTCGGCCGCCTTCAGCGGGGGCGGCGTGGAGGGCGCATCCACCGACGCGGCCGCGGACGCCAGGTCGGCGTACGAGAGGCGACGACCGTCGCTGGCGATTACCGCGCCGTTCTCGCTGCGCAGTTGGTCGGCAGGCAGGCCGAGCCGCCGTGCGGCGGCCTGCAGCAGCAACCAGCGGCCGAGCGCGCCGGCCTGGCGCAGATCCGCCCAGGCGGCGGGAATGCTGCTGGCATCGCCGCTGCGCTGGCGTCCGTAGATGAAATCCGGCTCGCCGTTGCCCGATCGCACGCCCAGGCCCAGCGGTTCGACGATCACCTGGGACCAGTCGGCATCCAGTTCCTCGGCGATGATTCGGGCCAGCGAGGTGGCGGTGCCTTCACCGTTGTCAGGATCGCGCACGCCGATGTACACGCGGCCGTCGGCGGCCACGCGCAGGTAGGGGCCGACCTGCGCCCATGCATCGCCGAGCAGGCCCACGGGCGGCGGACGATCGAGCGCTTCCGCCGTGCCGATGCCGATGACCAGCGCACCGGCGGTGCCGGCGGCGTACTTGAGGAAGCGGCGACGGGACAGCCGGACTTCGCCGCTCATGCCTTGCCGTCCTTCATCGTGCCGGCCGCGCGCTTGATCGCCTTGCGTATGCGGCCGTAGCTGCCGCAGCGGCAAAGATTGCCGATCTTGTCGATGTCGTCGTCGGAGGGGTTCTTCTGCCGGGAGAGCAGATCCACCGCCGCCATGATCTGGCCCGGCTGGCAGAAACCGCACATGATCGCGTCCTCGTCGATCCAGGCCTGCTGCACGGGATGCAGCTTGCCGTCCTTGCCGGACAGGCCTTCGACCGTGGTGACGCGCTTGCCGGACAGCTTGGCCATCGGGGTGTGGCAGGCCGCGACGGCGCGACCGTCGACGATCACCGTGCAGAAGCCGCAATCGCCCTGGTCGCAGCCGTACTTGGCGCCGGTGAGGCGAAGTACGTCGCGCAGGTACCACAGCAGCGGCATGGTCTTGTCGCCGGTGTGCCTGTAGCGCTTGTCGTTGACGATGAGGTCGATGCCTTCGCGTACGGGCGTGGGCGCCGGTTGCGCGGCATCCTGCGGGGTGGGAACGGGTACGGGCGACGTCGGACCTTGCTGTGCCATCTGCTTTCCTCAGCTTAACCGGGTCATTGTGGCATCGGTGCCCGTGATCAGCGAGCGAGTTTACTGAACAGGCGTCGCCAGACCGCATAGACGGGCAGGCCTGCGAGCACCACCAGGCAGACGACGCACGCGCTCAGCGGCTTGTCCAGGGCATAGGCCACCACCACTGCGACTACCGTGGCCATGAAGACCAGTGGCAGCAGCGGATAGGCCGGTGTGGCGAAGGCCGGGCGTTCGCCGCCGTGGCGGCGGTACCAGAACAGCGTGGCGATGGTGACGGCGTAGGCCGCCCAGTCGCCGAACGCGGCAAAGTCCAGCAACTGGCCGTAGTTGGCTCCCAGCACCAGCACGATCGCCCACGCCGCCAGCGCCATCAGCGCGATATTGGGCGTGCGGTAGCGGGGATGCAGTCGGGCCACGCTGGCGAAGAACAGGCCGTCCTCGCCCATGACCTGCAGCACGCGGGCGCCCGCCACCAGGGTGATGTTGCAGAACCCCAGCGTGGACACGGCGATGCCGATGGCGATGACCCGCGCACCGGCCGTGCCGAACACGCGGCTCATGACGTCGGCGGCAGGCGCCTGGCTGGCGGCCAGCCCGTCGTGGCCGAGCACCGCCATATAGGCGTAGTTGGTCAGGACATAGGCGGCGATCACCACCAGCATGCCGAGCACCAGGGCGCGCGGCAGGGTGCGCTGCGGGTCACGCACCTCACCGGCAAGGTTGTTGAGGTAGCTGAAACCCGAGAAGGCGAACAGCACCGGGAGCAGGGCGCTGGCCAGGCTGCCGCTGGTGGGCACGACACCCGGCGCCAGCGCTTCGGTGTTGCCGACGCCGGCGAAGGCCAGCCCGGTGACGACCAGGGCGGCGATCGCCAGCAGCTTGAGGATGGAGAAGACGTTCTGCACCTGGGCGCCGAAGCGGATGCCGAACAGGTTCAGCCCGGTCACGAAGATCAGCGCGCCCACGGCCAGCGGCTTGACCAGGTCCGGCGACAGGCCGAACACCGAGGTGGCATAGGTACCGAAGATGGTGGCCACCGCGGCGCTGCTGCCGCTGTAGATCACCAGCAGCATGGTCCAGCCGAAGAGGAAACCGGCCAGGCGGCCGAAGGCCTCGCGCAGGTAGACGTAGCTGCCGCCCGCCTGCGGACGCCGCGCGCCCAGTTCCGCGTAGCAGAGGCAGCCGATCAGGGTGAGCAGGCCACCACCGACCCACAGCCCCAGCAGCACCCAGCCGGACGACGTGCGCTGCGCCACGATGCCGGGATTGAGGAAGATGCCGCCACCGATGATGCCGCCGACGACGATGAGGGCGGCATCCATGAGCGTGAGGCGGCGGGCGTAGCCGGGATTTTCCATGTGTCGTGGTCGGTTTCGGGCAAAGACGGGAGGATGGCTTGGGATGGCGGGTTTGTAAAAGGTTGTTGATGGCTTGGAGCCTTGGGGCCTTGGGGCCTTGGAGCCTTGGAGCCTTGGAGCAAGAGCCGGCGGGTAGCCCCCTCGGTGCCACGCCTGCGGCGACCCGTCAAGGAAAGGCCGCTCCGCGGCCGTTTATATATTGCCCTTCGGGCCGGGTCGGGCTTCGCCCGGGGATTTTCGATTCGCCATCCA
>NZ_JARVRT010000035.1:0-45386 GCF_030209605.1 Luteibacter sp. ME-Dv--P-043b | reverse complement strand
TTTCCGCTGAGCCACGGAGGGCGAATCGGAAACCCCCGTTCGAAGCCCGACCCGGGCCCGTAGGGCAATCAACAACCGGCCGCGGAGCGGCCCTTCCTTCGCGGGTCGCCGCAGGCGTGGCCCCGAGGGTGGCACCCGCCGGCTCTTGCTCCAAGACGCCAAGGCTCTCGCTCCAAGCCCCCCCCCGCCCACACAGGCTCAAGCAAACCGCCCCGCCGCCGATACGCTCCGCGACACCCCCTTTCGCAAGCCCAGGCACGACATGGCCCGCCCGCTGCTCGACACCGTCGAAACCTTTACCCGCCTGGCCGGACACAACCGCGTGGCCATGCTGCTGTTCCGCCTGGGCGACCGCCAGGCGTTCGGCATCAACGTGTTCAAGGTGCGCGAGGTACTGCGCCGCCCGCGGCTGGAGCGCATGCCCAGCATGCACGAGCTGGTCTCGGGCAGCTTCGACTACCGCGGCCAGACCATTCCGGTGGTCGACCTGGCCGCGGCCATGGGCTACCCGCCGCTGGCCGACGTCGCCAGCGCGCACCTGATCGTCACGGAGTTCAACCGTTCCGTGCAGGGCTTCCTCGTCTCCGACGTGGATCGCATCGTTCATATCGACGGCTCGAACATGGCCGCGCCGCCGCCGGCCCTGGGCTATGGGGCGCGGGTGAACGCGGTGACCCGCCTCGACGGCGACCTGCTTGCCGTGGTCGATGTGGAGCAAGTGCTGGCCAGCGTGGACCCTCGCGCCGTGGAGCTCTCGGAACGCGTCCAGCAGGCCGCCCACGTACAGCAGGTCGGCAGCCGCCGCGTGCTGGTGGTGGACGATTCCCTGGTCGCCCGCACCCAGATCGTCGACCTGTTCCGCAAGATGGACCTGGAATGCGTGGTGGCGAAGGACGGCAAGGAAGGCCTGGAGAAACTGCGCGAGCTGGCGGCCGGCCCGGCGGCCGATCGTGTCGCGCTGGTCGTGTCGGACATCGAGATGCCGCTCATGGACGGTTACGCGCTCACCCGCGCCATCCGCGAGGAGCCGGGCCTGCGCCATTACAAGGTCCTGCTGCACAGCTCGCTCAGCGGCGTATTCAACGAGGCGATGGTCGAGCGCGTGGGTGCCGACCGCTTCATCGCCAAGTTCCAGCCGGACGTGCTGGCCACGGCCGTGCTGGAACTGCTCCCGGCCTGACGTTGACCTGACACGGAGGCCATCGCGCCGCGTCGGAATTCCGACGCAGCCTAGGGTCGCTTCCCTGTACCACCCCGAAAACGGCGCTACGGCGCCGTTTTTCGTGAAGCCTGCCGCGTGGCACGCGTCTTGCTCAACCCCTCGGGCCAGGATCACCGAGGGGAAAGCCCATGATCGATTCATCCGACAAGCTGTTCGGCGTACACGCCCAGGCCCTTGGCCTGTGGCAGCGCCGTGCCGAGGTCATTTCCTCCAACCTCGCCAACGCCGATACGCCGGGCTTCCTCGCTCGCGACCTCGACTTCAAGAAGGCCATGAGCGCCGCCACGGGTGCCACCGACGGCACCACGCTGCCGATGACGGCGACCGAGTCCGGCCACATCGGCGGCAACCCGGCCGTGGCGCTGGGCGAAGCCAACAAGATGGCCTATCGCGCCGAGACGCAGCCGTCCATGGACGGCAACACCGTCGACACCCAGGTCGAGCAGGCGCAGTTCGCCGCCAACGCCATCCATTACCAGGCGTCGCTCAGCTTCATCAACGCGCAGATCCACACCATGCGCCTCGCCATCACCGGGACCGCCTCATGAGCCTGCTGAAGATCTTCGATGTGGCCGGTTCGGGCATGGCCGCCCAGTCCGCCCGGCTCAATACCACCGCCAGCAACATGGCCAACGCCGACAGCCTGTCGGGCAGCGAGGCCACCGCGTACCGCGCGAAGCAGCCCACGTTTGCCGCTGTGCAGCAGCAGGTGGACGGGCAGACGGAAAACGGCGGTGTGCGCACGCTCGGCGTCACCGAAAGCCAGGCCCCCGTGCAGTCGCGCTACGAGCCGGCCAATCCGCTCGCGGATACCAATGGCTATGTCTATTCAAGCAACGTCAACCCGGTCGACGAGCTGGTCAACATGATCTCCGCGTCGCGCTCCTACCAGAACAACGTCGAAGTCATGAACAGCGCCAAGCAGCTCATGCAGAAGACGCTGGACCTCGGCAAATAAGGCCCCCTTCCCATGGTCGATTCCGTTACCGGTACCGCCTCCACGTCGTCGTCCACGACCGCGTCCACCTCCGCCGCGTCCTCGTCCAGCCAGTTGAAGGAGCAGACCCTCAACCAGTCCGACTTCCTGAAGCTGATGGTCACCCAGATGACCAACCAGGACCCGACCAAGCCGATGGACTCCACGCAGATGGTCGCGCAGATGGCGCAGTTCTCGCAGGTGGCGGCCACGCAGCAGTTGCAGGGCTCGTTCGATTCGCTGTCCACCAACCTCACCGGCGACCAGTTCGTCCGTGCGGCGTCGCTGGTCGGCAAGGATGCGCTGGTGCCCTCCACGGCGGCCAAGCTCGAGGGAAGCGCCATGAGCGGCGCGGTCAACGTGGGCAGCTCCGGCACCTACGTGAACGTCCAGATCAAGGACGCCTCCGGCAACGTGGTGCGCAACATCCCGATGGGGCAGCCGGATGCCGGCCTGCAGACCTTCGCCTGGGACGGCAAATCCGACGACGGCACGCAGCTGGCCGACGGCGTGTACCAGATGTCCGCCACTTCCGGCGGCACCGCGATCAATACCTTCGTTCGCGGAAAGGTGGAAGGCGTCGGCGCTTCGGGCACCGACGGTACTTACGTGCAGGTGGCCGGCTACGGCGGTGCCCTGCTCAGCCAGATCGCACAAATCCTGTAACTCCAGCAAGGAATACCCACCATGCCTTTCGATATCGCCCTCAGCGGCATCAACGCGGCGTCTTCCGACCTGGAAGTCACGGCCAACAACATCGCCAACGTCAACACCGTCGGCTACAAGGGCTCGCGCGCCGAGTTCTCGCAGGTCTACTCGGTGGCCGGTGAAAACCTCTCCGCCACCGCCGCCGGCAGCGGCGTGCGCCTGACCAACATCGCCCAGCAGTTCGGCGACGGCAACGTCACCCAGACCGGCAACTCGTACGATTTCGCCCTGAGCGGCGCGGGCTTCTTCACGCTGCGCGACGCCTCCGGCTACTCGTACTCGCGCGCGGGCAACTTCCATCCGGACGACAACGGCAACATCGTCAACGCCACCGGTCAGAACCTGCAGGTCTACCCGCCCACCGCCACCGGTGGCTTCGACATCAGTGCCCTGAAGGACCTGAAGATCACCACGGGTACCAGCGCGGCCAAGGCATCCGGCACCGTGGGCCTGACCGCCAACCTGTCCTCGTCGGACACGGTCAAGACCGCTGCCTTCGATCCCACGAACGACCAGAGCTACAACTACGTGTCGACCTTCCAGTCGTACGACTCGCTGGGCGCGACGCACACCACCAACGTCTATTACGTCAAGGATGCGGCCACGCCCAACTCGTGGAACGCCTACATGACCCTGGACGGCGCCCAGGTCGGTACAGCGCAGCCGCTGACCTTCAGCTCGGGCGGTTCGCTGACCACCCCGGCCAACGGCAAGCTGAACTTCGGTGCGGCCTCGCCCAACGCCGGCGCGGCGCCGATCAACCTGTCGGTCGACATGACCAAGGTCACCCAGTTCGGCAGTTCGTATTCCACCTCGGCGATCACGAATGACGGCTTCGCCGCCGGCAAGTTCTCCAAGATCGACGTCTCCAAGGACGGTACGGTCTCGGCGGTCTACACCAACGGCGTATCCACGCCGATGGGCCAGCTGGCCATCGCCACGTTCGCCAACAACCAGGGCCTGCGCCAGCAGAACGACACCAACTGGGTGGCCTCGGTCGATTCCGGCCAGCCGATCCGCGGCGTAGCGGGTTCCGGTGACGTGGGCTCGGTGCAGGCCGGCTCGCTCGAGGCATCCAACACGGCCGACCTCACCGCCCAGCTGGTCAACATGATCAAGGCGCAGCGCAACTACCAGGCCAACGCCCAGGTCATCTCGACCGACAACACGTTGACCCAGACCATCATCAACATCCGCAACTAAGCGGGGGCCTAAGCCATGGATCGTTCCGTCTATGTCGCCATGACCGGGGCCTCGCAGATCATGCGGGCCCAGGCCGAAGTGGCGCACAACCTGGCCAATGCCAACACGGCCGGCTTCAAGGCCGAGCTGTCGGCGTTCCAGAGCATGCCCGTGAAGGGCGACGGCCTGCAGACGCGGATCAACGGCGTCGCCCAGGGCACGGGCTGGGACACCACGGCCGGCCAGCAGATGCACACCGGCAACGACCTCGACATCTCGGTGCAGGGCGATGGCTGGATCGCCGTGCAGACCCCGGACGGCACCGAAGGCTACACGCGGGCGGGCAACCTCCGCGTGGACGCCGACGGATTGTTGACGGACATGCGCGGCAATGCCGTCCTCGGCGGCGGCGGCCCGATCACCATCCCGCAGTCCACCAGCGTGAAGATCGGCTCGGATGGCACGATTTCCGTCGTGCCGCTGGGTGAAAGCCCGGCCACGGTGGCCACCACGGACCGGATCAAGCTGGTCAACCCGGGCAACGACCAGCTGACCTATGCCAGCGACGGCCTGATGCACATGAAAGACGGCTCCCAGGCGCCGGCCGACGCCAACGTCAAGGTGGTCAACGGCACCCTGGAATCCAGCAACGTCAACCCCTCCGACGTGCTGGTGAAGATGATTTCCCTGTCCCGCGAATTCGAAATGCAGGTCCGATCGATCAAGACGGCGGACGAAAACGCCCAGTCGGCATCGAAATTGCTACAGGTGGGTTAACCCCCACCAGGCGACGCAAAACCGTCGCCGGTATGTAGAGCGCCAACGCGCAGGAGTCAACGATGTTCACGTCCCTCTGGATCGCCAAGACCGGCCTCGACGCTCAGCAGACGAAGATGGACGTCGTCTCCAACAACCTGGCCAACACCAACACCACGGGCTTCAAGCGCGCCCGCGCCGAGTTCGAAGACCTGTCCTACCAGAACCGTGGACAGGCCGGCGCCCAGACCACCGAGCAGACGCAGTCGCCCACGGGCTTCATGATCGGCACTGGTGTGCGCGTGGTGGGCACCCAGAAGATGTTCGAGCAGGGCGGCGTGCAGCAGACCGACAACCCGCTGGACGTGCGCATCGACGGCCGCGGCTTCCTCCAGGTGACCTTGCCCGACGGCACGGTCGGCTACACCCGTGATGGCTCGCTCAAGCGCGACCAGGACGGCCAGATGGTCACCAACGACGGTTACCCGCTGGAGCCGTCCATCACCATTCCGGCCAACGCCTCCACCGTGACCATCGGCACCGACGGCACCGTGAGCGTCACCGTGCAGGGCTCCGCCGCCGCGCAGAACATCGGCACGATCCAGCTGGCCGACTTCGTCAACCCCGCCGGCCTCCAGCCCAAGGGCGACAACCTCTACGTGGAAACCGCGTCCAGCGGTGCGCCGCAGACCGGCACCGCCGGCCTCAATGGGCTGGGCACGCTCAACCAGAACAGTCTCGAAACCTCGAACGTCAACGTCGTCGAGGAGATGGTGAACATGATCGAGACACAGCGCGCCTACGAGATGAATTCGAAGGCGATCACCGCATCCGATCAGATGCTCCAGACCATCACGAACAAGACCTGAGACACGTCATGAATCGCACCTTCGCCCGTGTTTTCTCCGCCGCGCTGCCGCTGGCCCTCCTGGGTGGCTGCGCCATCGTGCCGCCCACGCCGCGGCCGATGTACGCCGCCACGCTGCCGGAAGACCCGACCGCGCAGCCGCGCGCCACGGGCTCGATCTATGCCGACCAGCAGTCGATGGAACTGTTCGCCGACCCGCGTGCGCATCGCATCGGCGACATCCTGACCATCACGCTGGTGGAATCCACCCAGGCCAGCAAGAAGGCCAAGACCAACACCAGCAAGAAGAACGGCAACACCATCACCTCGCCCACCCTGCTGGGCCAGGGCCTGCGCATCGGTGGCAACACGGCCGACAGTTCGCTGGCCAGCAACAACGCCTTCACCGGCGACGGCTCCAGCGAGCAGAGCAACCAGCTCACCGGCGAGATCACGGTCACCGTGGCGCAGCGCCTGTCCAACGGCGCGCTGGTGGTGCGCGGTGAGAAATGGCTGACGATCAACCAGGGCGAGGAACTGGTGCGCATCTCCGGCATCGTGCGTCCGCAGGACATCGGCAACGACAACATCGTCGCTTCCAGTCGCGTGGCCGACGCCCGCATCGAATACGTGGGCAAGGGCACGCTGGCCGACTCGAACACGCGCGGCTGGCTGTCGCGGTTCTTCGATTCCAAGTGGATGCCGTTCTGATGAAGGCCCTGCCGCGCTTCCTCACCCTCGTACGCAGCGCTGCCATCGTGCTCGCGCTGGGCGCCGTGCTGCCCGCCCACGCCGATCGCATCCGCGACCTGGTGCAGGTCGGCGGCGTGCGCAGCAACCAGCTGATCGGCTACGGCCTGGTGGTGGGCCTGGACGGCAGCGGCGACCAGACCAGCCAGGCGCCCTTTACCACGCAAAGCCTGGAAAACATGCTGCAGCAGTTCGGCGTCAACGTGCCAGCCAACGTGCGTCCGCAGCTGAAGAACGCCGCGGCGGTCACCATCACGGCCGACCTGCCGCCGTTCGCCAAGCCGGGCCAGCGCATCGACGTTACCGTGGCCTCCATCGCCAACGCCAAGAGCATCCGTGGCGGCCAGCTGCTGATGTCGCCGCTCAAGGGCGCCGACGGCCAGGTCTATGCCATCGCGCAGGGCAGTGTCATCGTTGGTGGTGTCAGCGCCCAGGGCAAGAGCGGCTCCAGCGTCCAGGTCAACATTTCCTCCAGCGGTCGCATCCCGGGCGGCGCCAGCATCGAGCGCAGCGTGGCCTCGTCGTTCGACAAGGGCGGCGACCTCATGCTCAACCTCAACACGGCCGACTTCACCACCGCGGCGCGCATCGCCCAGGCGGTCAACCAGAACTTCGGCGCCGGCACGGCCAACGCCATGGATTCCGGCTCCGTCGCCGTGCGCGCGCCGATCGATCCCTCGCAGCGCGTGGCCTGGTTGTCCACCATCCAGTCCCTGGAAGTGACCCCGGGCGACGCGCCGGCGCGGATCATCATCAACTCGCGCACCGGTACGGTGGTGATCGGTTCCGACGTGAAGGTGGGCGCCGCAGCCGTGGCCCATGGCTCCATCCAGGTGACCATCAGCGAGCAGCCGCAGGTCAGTCAGCCGGGCGCGTTCAGCCGCGGCCAGACGGCCGTGGTGCCGAGCAGCCAGGTGGCCGTCAGCGAAGACGGCGGGCACATGTTCAAGTTCGGTCCGGGCACCAGCCTCGACGCCATCGTGCGGGCCGTCAACCAGGTCGGCGCATCGCCGAGCGACCTCATTTCCATCCTGCAGGCGCTGAAAGAATCCGGCGCCCTGCACGCTGAATTGGTGGTGATCTGACATGGTAAACGCGGCCGACAACCTGAAGCTTGGCACCTACACGGATATGTCCGGGTTCGCGGGCCTGCGTTCGGCCGCGCAGAAGGACCAGGCGTCGGCGTTGCCGGTCGTCGCCAAGCAGTTCGAATCGATCTTCACCCAGATGATGCTGAAGTCCATGCGCGACGCCAGTTCGGCGATGGGCGACGACATCATGGGCTCGCAGGCGGGCAGCGCCTACCGCGACATGTTCGACAAGCAGCTGTCGGTCACCCTGTCCCAGGGCAAGGGCATCGGCATCGCCGACATGCTGATCCGTCAGCTCGGCGGCGCGCAGTCGGCCCAGGGCGGCTCCAGCGACAACACGCTTTTCGCGGGTGTCACGGGCGTGGCCAGCACGGCTGACGCCGTGTCGTCCAAGTCCGATCAGGACAGCGGGTTGATGAACTCCCTGGAGCGCATCCTGGGCAGCGCCGGCAAGGCGGTGGGTGACGGCGCCAGCGCCGTGGCCAGCGCGGTCGGCAAGCTGACCATCGGCTCGCCGGAGGAATTCGTGCAGAAGCTGGCGCCGCATGCCATCGAGGCGGCGAAGAAGCTCGGGGTGTCGGTACGCGCGCTGCTGGCCCAGGCGGCGCTGGAAACCGGCTGGGGCAAGCACATGCCCGCGCAGGGCAGCACCACCAGCTTCAACATGTTCGGTATCAAGGCCGGCAGCAGCTGGGACGGCAAGCGCGTCAACGTGCCCACCCTCGAATACGAAAACGGTGTGGCCGTGCGCAAGAAGGACAGCTTCCGCGCCTATGACTCACCGTCGGATTCGTTCAAGGACTACGCCGATATGGTCGCGAACAGCCCACGCTATGCGGACGCGGTGGGCCGGGGTGACGACGTCAAAGGGTTCGCCAAGGCGCTGGTCGACGGCGGTTACGCCACCGATCCCAGCTACGCCCAGAAGCTTGCCGCCATCGCCAACGGGCCGGTGATGAAGCAGGCACTGGCCGCCCTCGAACATATCGCCGCCGAACTGTAAGGAAGGAACGCAACGATGGCCGATCTGCTTTCCACAGGTGTTTCAGGACTGCTTGCCTCGCAAGTGGGCCTTTCCACCGTCGGACACAACATCAGCAACGTCAACACCGCGGGGTACACGCGGCAGACGACGTCGTTCAATGCGCGCACGCCGGAATACAACGGCGGCTTCTACGTCGGCCAGGGCGCCGATGCGGTCAGCGTGCAGCGCGCCTATAGCCAGTTCCTCACCCAGTCCATGTGGTCGGCCAACTCGGGCCAGTCGCGCGCGTCGCAGTACGCCACGCTCACGGCGTCGGTCAATAACGTGGTCAGCGGCTCGGCCAACCTGCAGACGGCGCTGGACGGCTTCTTCGGCGCGGTCAGTGACGTCGCCAACGCGCCGGTGGATACCGCCAGCCGGCAGGCGCTGCTGGGCAAGGCCAGCACGCTGGTGTCGACCTTCCGTTCGCTGTCCTCGCAGTTCCAGCAGCTCGATCAGCAAAGCAACACGCAGATAAGCAATGCGGTGGATTCGATCAACGCGCTGACCAAGAGCATCGCCGGCCTCAACGGGCAGATCCAGCAGGGCTATGCGGGCGGCGCGGTGCCGAACGACCTGCTCGACGCGCGTGACCAGGCGGTTTCCCAGCTGTCGCAGCTGGTCGGCGTCAGCGTCACCCAAAACGACAACCACATGGTCACCGTAACGGTGGGTAACGGGCTGTCGCTGGTCAACGGCACCGATTCCGCCCAGCTGTCCACGGCGGCCAACGTCTACGATTCTTCCCGGCTGGAAGTGACCGGCCCCGGCGGCGCGGTGATCAGCAGCCAGCTCGGCTCGGGCTCCCTGGGTGCCACGTTCGACTTCCGCACCAATGTTCTCGACCCGGCGCGCAACCAGCTCGGTCGCTCCGCCATCGCCATGACCGCCGCCTTCAACCAGCAGCACGCGCAAGGCATCGACCTCAACGGCGCAGCCGGCGGCAACTTCTTCACGATCGCCAATCCGGCTGTCTACAACAGCACGGCGAACAAGGGCACCGGTTCGATCACCGCTACCGTCGCCGATCCGTCCAAACTCGATGCCTCCGACTACGTGCTGCGCTTCGATGGCGCCCAGTGGACGGCATCGACGACGGCCGGTGCCACGGTGCCGATGACCGGCACAGGATCGGCCACCGATCCGTTCAAGATCGGTGGCCTGTCGATGGTGGTCGGCGCGGGCGCGGTGGCCGGCGATTCCTTCCAGATCCAGCCGACCCGCAATGCCGCGTCGTCCATGAGCGTGGCGATCAGCGATACCAGCAAGATCGCCGCCTCCGGCCCGCTCGCCGCCCTCAAGGGCGCGTCCAACACGGGCAAGGCGACGCTGGGCAACCTCACCGTTACCGATGTCGCCAATCCGGCGTTCAACACGCCGGCCAGCATCGTGTTCACGTCGCCCACCACCTATACCGTCAACGGCGGCGCCGCGCAGACCTACGCCTCCGGTGACACCATCACCGGCAATGGCTGGACGCTAAAGCTTTCCGGCGTGCCGGCCGCTAACGATACGTTTACCGTGAAGCCCGCCGGCACGGCCAGCGGCGACAACGGCAACGCGCTGGCGTTGGCGAACGTCGCCAACAAGGGCATCCTCGACAACGGCGTGACCACGGTGGGCAAGTCGTATAGCCAGTTGATCGCGCAGGTGGGTACGGCCGGTTCGCAGGCCAACACGGCGCTGTCCGCGCAGCAGAGCATCCTCGACCAGGCCACGGCGTCGCAACAGAGCCTGTCCGGCGTCAACATGGACGAGGAAGCCGCCAATCTCCTGCGTTTCCAGCAGGCCTACTCCGCGTCCGCCCAGGTGATCACCACGGCGAACACCATTTTCCAGTCCCTCCTGAGCGCGGTGAGAAACTGATGCGTATTTCGACGTCATGGGGTGCCCAGCAGTCCGTCAACAGCATGCTGGACCGGCAGTACCAGCTGTCGCAGACGCAGCTCGCGCTGGGCAACGGCAAGGCCATCCAGTCGCCGGCCGACAACCCGGCCGCCGCCGCGCGCTCCGTGGACATCAGTGCGGCCAGCGCGCAGAACGACCAGTACACGCGCAACATCAACTCGGCCACGACGCGACTGTCGACGGAAGAAACCGCGCTGTCGTCCGCCGGCAACATCCTCGATCGCGTGCGCACCCTCACCTTGCAGGGCGTCAACGGCACACAGACCGACCAGTCCCGGCAGTCGATCGCTACTGAACTGCGGCAGACGCTCAACCAGCTCGTGGCACTGGGCAATACCAAGGACGGGCAGGGCGAATACGTCTTCGCCGGCAGCCGCACCACCACACAGCCTTTTACGATCGACGGCTTGTCGGTCAGCTACGGCGGCGACCAGACCCAGCGCATGGTGGCCGCGGCCGCCGGCCTGCAGGTCGCCACCGGCGACAGCGGCGACGACGTCTTCATGGCGATCCGCGGCGGTAACGGCACCTTCGTGACCTCGGCCGCGGCCGCCAACACGGGCACGGCGGTGGTCGGCTCCACCTCGGTCACCGACGCCACGCAGTGGGATGGCGGCCAGTACTCGGTCAACTTCACGTCGGCCACCACGTATGAAGTGCATGACGCCACCAATCCGACCGGGCCGGCGCTGTCCACGGGCACGTATACGGGCGATGTCGGCACGATCAACTTCAAGGGCGCGCAGCTCAATGTCACGGGTACGCCCGCGACGGGCGACTCCTTCAGCGTAGGGCCGTCCTCCTCGCAGGACGTCTTTTCAACCATCGCGGGCATCATCCAGGCGTTCGAAGCGCCAGGCGGCAGCGCGGCGATGAACAACCAGGTCAACGGGCAGCTGCAGAACCTCGACCAGGCCTCCACGAATTTCATGAACACGCGTACCCGCATCGGCGCACGCATGAACACGCTGGATCAGCAGTCGGACATCGGCTCGGACGTGAAGTTGTCCTACGACAGCACGCTTTCGGACCTGAACGACCTGGACTATGCCAGCGCCGCCAGTAAGTACACGCAGCAGCAGACGGCATTGGATGCCGCCCAGCAGTCCTACGTGAAGATGCAGAACCTCTCGCTGTTCAATTACCTGAAGTAGTCGATCGCTCCATCCGTAAAACCGTGCGTATGCGTCGAGGCAGGGTGGCCTGCCGATGCCACTTACAAGGTTTCAGTCGATCAGTCCTAAACCCTTTCGGGGTGCTGCCGATAAATTGACTGAAGGGGCCTGGGCGTCACCATCCGAGCCCCTCGAAGCAAGAAAGTAGTTGACAGTTAGAAAAAGCTCTCAAGTTTCCTCCCGGCGTGCCGTAAACCTCTCTGAGGCGGAAGGCTTCCTTCACGGAACCCCGCCGGACTACGCCGCACAACCTCCGGCATTTCGGTTCCGCTTAAAAAGGATCAATCCCATGGCACTGACCATCAACACCAATATCATGTCGATGAACGCTCAGCGTAACCTGAGCATGACGCAGACCAAGCTGTCTTCGGCCATCGAGCGTCTCTCGTCGGGTAGCAAGATCAACAGCGCGAAGGACGACGCCGCCGGCCTCGCCATCTCCACCCGCATGACCACTCAGATCAACGGTCTGAACCGCGCGGTGCAGAATGCCAACGACGGTATCTCGCTGTCGCAGACGACCGAGTCGGCTCTGGACGAAGTCACGAACAACCTGCAGCGCATCCGCGAGCTGGCCGTGCAGTCCACCAACGCGTCCAACTCCTCGTCGGATCGCGCCGCGCTCGACGCCGAAGTGCAGCAGCGCCTCTCGGAAGTCACGCGTATCGCCACGCAGACCAACTTCAACGGCATGAAGGTCCTGGACGGTTCCGCCCAGAACCTCAGCTTCCAGGTCGGCGCGAACGTCGGTGAAGTCATCAACGTCAGCCTCAACCAGGGCATGAAGTCCAACCAGGTCGGCCAGCTGGCCGCCGGTTCCGCCACCCCGCCGCTCGTCGCCACGGCCGCCGTCGCCGGTACCAAGGGCACGACCGTCGCTGGCTCGGCCACGACCAACTTCGACTTCTCGACCACCGCGTCGTCGTTCTCGGTCAATGGGCAGACGGTCACGCTGAACCAGAACTATACCAACGCCGCTGGCCTCGCCACCGCGATCAACACCCAGCTTTCGGCCAACGGTTCCGGCGCGTCGGCTACCCAGACGGGTGGTACGTTCACCTTCACCAACACGGCCAACGGTGCGACGTCGCCGACCGTCGCTGGTGCAGGCGCCGCCGCGCTGTTCGGTACCACGACCTCGACGGCCGGTACGGCCGACGTCGCCGTCGGCGATGCCACGCCGATCACGCTGGCTGCGGGCGACTTGACCCTGAAGGTCGGCAGCAACGCTGCATTCAGTGTCACCGGTACCTTCAAGTCCACGCAGGACATGGCCGACGCGATCAACTCGAAGTCCGGCGAAGGTATCAATGCCTATGTCGCCACCGATGGCTCGCTGAAGTTCGCGTCCTCCTCGGCCATCACCGTCGGCGGCACCAAGGCAGCGGCCTCGGGCTTCACCGCTGGTGCTGTCGCCGTCTCGACCACCTCCACCCTGGCCGATTCCAGCGTGAAGACGGTCGATGGCGCCAACGACACGATCAACCGCATCGATGCCGCGCTGCAGTCGGTCTCCGACCTGCGCTCCACCCTCGGCGCGGTGCAGAACCGCTTCGAGTCGACCATCTCCAACCTGCAGAACATCTCGCAGAACCTGAGCTCGTCGAAGTCGGCCATCACCGACACCGACTTCGCCCAGGAAACGGCGAACATGTCCTCGGCTCAGATCCTGCAGCAGGCCGGTGTCTCCGTCCTCGCCCAGGCCAACCAGAGCCAGCAGATCGTCACCAAGCTGCTCCAGTAACAGCGGTGACACCGCCACCCCGGGTCATCCCGGGGTTGGCAGGGTAATTGCTTAGTTGTCCATGGCTGGCTCCAAAAAGGGGCCAGCCGTCGGCAAATTGGCGCCCAGGCAGTGAGGCGTCTTCACGGAGAGTCTCATGGCCACCGGTTCAACCAGCGTCTCGATCGGCTCCAGCTCTATCGACGTCACCTCGATCGTCAACAACCTCGTTGCCAACAAGCGCGCGGCCAAAGACAAACAGATCGCCGCGGCGCAGAGCAGCACCACCACCCAGATTTCGGCGATCGGCAATTTCAACTCGTCCCTGACGAGCTTGCAGTCCGCCATCAAGGCGCTGAGCGACGGCACTGCGTTCAAGGCGCAGAAGACCACGGTCGGCGACTCCACCATCCTTACGGCTACAGCCGACGCCTCGGCTAAGCCCAGCGTCTATAACGTCAACGTTACCCAGCTCGCCGCATCGCAGAAGACCACCTCGGTGGCCTTTACCGATGCGAAGACGGCGGTGGGTACGGGCACCCTCACCCTCGCGGTGGGCTCGAAGTCCATGAGCGTCGATATCACTGCGCCGGCGAACACGCTGCAGGACGTCCGCGACGCGATCAACAACTCCAAGAGCAACCCTGGCGTCAGCGCCTCCATCGTCACCGGCACCGATGGCGCCCACCTCGTGCTCACCTCGCTGACTACCGGCGCGGCGAACGCCTTCACCGTCACGTCCAGCGGTGGCGACGGCGGGCTGGCCAAGCTCAATTTCGACCCCAGCACGTCCACGCCGACGATCAAGGCTCAGGATGCCCTGTTCACCATCGACGGGACCGCGGCCAGCAGCGCCACCAATACCACGGGCGTGGCGATTGACGGGGTCACGCTTTCGCTGGCCAAGGTCGGCACCAGCAGTGTCACGATCGCGACGGACACCAGCGCCGTCAGCACGGCGATGCAGTCGCTGGTCACGTCCTATAACTCGTTCGTGTCCACGTACAGCACGCTGACCAAATACGATGCGACCAACCAGCAGGTCGGCGCCCTGATCGGCGACGCTACGATCAACTCGATCAAGAACCAGGTCTCCACGCTTCTCGGCTCACAGCTCACCGGTGCCACCGCCAGCCCGCGGTCGCTGAGCGACCTGGGCGTCCAGTTCCAGGTGGACGGCACACTGAAGTACGACGCCACCAAGCTGACCGGCGCCCTGGCGACCAATCCGGGTGGCGTCCAGGCACTGCTCAGCGGCAGCAGCGGCATCGCGCCTAAGCTCGACGCGCTGATCACCGGCTGGACGTCCTCCAGCGGCATCCTGACCCAGCGTACGACCAACCTGAACCAGAAGATCAAGGATCTGACCGCTCAGCAGACCGCCTATGACCGGACCATCAGCGACTACACGACTCGGCTGACCACGCAGTACGGCGCGCTGGACGCGATGATGACCAAGCTCAGCAACACCAGCAGCTTTCTGACGCAGCAGTTCGATTCGCTGTCCAAATCGTCCTGATAAGGACAGGAAACCGACATGGCACTTGGATACTCCCGCGGCGCTGGCGCTTACCAGCAGATCCGCACCGGTGGTGGGCTCGAGCAGGCCGATTCACATGGCCTCATCACCTTGCTTATGGATGGCGGCCTCGAGCGCATCCGGCTCGCGCAGGCCTGCATGGCCACAGGCAACGTCGCGGGCAAAGGCGAGGCCATATCGAAAACGATCGAGATCGTCGGCGGCCTGCAGTCGGGACTGAACCACGATGTCGACTCGCCGCTGGTGGGCCAGCTCGACGCCCTTTACGACTATATGAGCCGTCGTCTCCTGCACGCCAATCTGCATAGCGATCCGGACGCCCTCGACGAGGTTGCCCGGTTGCTCGGCCAGATCCGCGCGAGCTGGGTCGCCATCCCCGTCGAGGCGCGGCAGATGGCCGGGGCCGGCGCATGACCGACGCCACGTGGTGCGATCTGCCCCGTGTGCTGGACCTCACCGAGTCCATGCATGCCGCCGCCAGCGAGGGACGCTGGGACGAACTGACCGCCCTCGAGGCCCAGCGCGAGCCCGTGCTCATGCAGGGCAGCATGCGTCCGGCGCCGGAAACCCTCGAATCGCTGAAATCCATCATGTTGCTCGATGGCCTCATCAAGGACCTAGTGGCGGCCGCGCGCGACGAGACCGCCGCGCAGTGGGACGAATCGCGCCGCGTGCGCCGCGCCGTTGCCGCGTATAGTTCGTTCTGACCTACTCATGGCATGGCGGGCGGTCGGATGACTGACGAATCATGGAAGGCTTTTGCCGACCGGGTGGCCTGGGACTCGCGCTTCCATGCCGTCTGCCTGGCCGCCGAACGGCCGGACACCACCGAACTGGCCCTGATCAACGACCGTAATGCCAGTGTGCTGGTGGCGGTGTCGGCCCTGATGGACCGGCGTAGCGACACCGGCGAGGACGACAGCCCGCTGACCCAGGAAGTGGCTCGCCTGGACGCCAAGCTCAACGTCCTCATGGAAATCGTCAACCGCCTTCTGCTGCCGCAGGCCGGGCTTCCACCGCGCATTCCCGTCCGCGTGAATGCCGCCGGTGCCGCGCTGCCCTGGGACGGATTGCCGCCGGTTGGCACGCCCGTCATGCTCAAGCTCCACTTCGATGCCTGCCGGGCGTTGCCCCTGGAATTGCCCGGCCTGCGGATGGCCGGTCCCACAGACGGCAAGGGCTTTGTCGCCTTCGACGGCCTCACCGAGCCCGTGCGCGATGGCATCGAGCGCCTGGTCTTCCGCCAGCACCGCCGGCAGGTGGCCGAGGCCAGGGCCCACGCACGGCCCCAGGACGGCTCAGGGGAGTGAAGTGACCTTTTACGTCACGTGACGTTGGAACGTCGCGTGGCGTCCTGCGTCACATTCGTGACGCGTGTTGTCACGGCTGACGTTGGTGCGTCGCTTCACGGGCTCCTCACGCGACATGAAGGGTTTCCTCACGTCGTCTGGCGCCGCTTCCGGACATGGATTGAGGCCCGATAGCGCCGGAATTCCGACGTTGGCACGCTCCTTGATTGATACCTTGCAACGAAGGCGACGGGATTCCATCGCGAACCCGGTCAGGGGCCTTCGATCACATGCAACGTGAGGTATCCCAGGTGAAGTCTTCCAACTTTCTCGTCGTCGAATCCGACGCTTCCCGCGCGGAAGCCGCTGCCTCCGCGCTGGCCTTCCTGGGCTACCGTCCGGTGCTTGCCAGCCGCATGCAGGCCGCCGATGCCGCCGACGGCTGGCGCGGCGCCTATGTCGGCACGGTGGATGACGAAGCCCAACTGGAAGGCTACCTCGCTGCCCTGGGTCGTCACGGCCGCAACCTGCCGCTGCTGGTGTCCGCCGATTCCCCGGTGGCCAGCGCGCTGATCGCTGGCGACGAAGCGCAGACCCAGCATATCGAGCTGATCGAGCTGCCGCTGCGCTACGAGCGCCTGTCCGAAGCCCTGCGTACCCTGCAGGCGCGCATGCAGCCGGTAAATAACAACCTGCGTTTCGTCGGTCAGTCGGGCCCGATGCAGCGCGTCAACGCGCTGATCCGCCAGGTGGCGCCGTTCGATTCGAGCGTGCTGGTGCTGGGCGAGTCGGGTAGCGGCAAGGAACTGGTCGCCCGCACCATCCACGAATGCTCGCCGCGCCGCGACAAGCCGTTTGTCGCCATCAACTGCGGTGCGATTCCCGCCGAGCTGCTGGAAAGCGAGCTGTTCGGCCACGAGAAGGGCGCCTTCACCGGCGCGATCAGCACCCGCAAGGGCCGCTTCGAGATGGCCGAGGGCGGCACGCTGTTCCTCGACGAGATCGGCGACATGAGCCTGCCGATGCAGGTGAAGCTGCTGCGCGTCCTGCAGGAGCGCGTGTTCGAGCGCGTCGGCGGCAACCGCCCGCAGCGCTGCGACGTGCGCATCATCGCCGCGACCCATCGGGACCTCGAAGGCGCGATCGAGCGTGGCGGCTTCCGTGAAGACCTGTTCTACCGTCTCAGCGTGTTCCCGCTGGAAATGCCGCCGTTGCGCCAGCGCCTGGAAGACCTGCCGGCCCTCATCACCGAGTTCAACCAGCGGCTGGTGCAGCGTGGCCTCACCTCCGTACGCTTCGCGCCCAGCGCCATGGCGGCACTCTGCCGCCATCCGTGGCCCGGCAACGTCCGCGAGCTGTCCAACCTGGTGGAGCGCATGGCCATCCTGATGCCCCAGGGCGAGGTGCGCGGCGCCGACCTGCCGGAGAAATACCGCGGCGCGCTGCCCATCGAGGAAGTGTCCGGTGCCGCGCTGATCGCCATGATGGAAGCCGAGCCCGAGGTGGTGGCCGAAGCCTTCGGCTTCGCGGGTGAGATGGATCCGGCGGTGCTGCCGCAGGGTGGCCTCGACCTCAAGGATCACCTCGCCGGTATCGAGATCGGCCTGATCCGCCAGGCGCTCAACTCGGCCAACGGCGTCGTGGCGCATGCGGCCAAGCTGCTCCGCGTCCAGCGCACCACCCTGGTCGAGAAACTGCGCAAGTACGGCCTTTCCGAGACCGTGCAGGTCGGCTGAGTTCCACCGTCTTGGCACACCTCGTGCATCGGGTGTCGGTAAGCCGATAACGCGTTGGAAAACCGTCATGACCACGATCGATGTGAACAGCCTGCTGCTCCAGATGCGCCGCATCAGCGCGCAGACCGAGATGCCCGCGATCCGCGGCGTCGGCGAGACGGGGCCGGCGGCGAAGGGTTCGTTCGGCGATGTCCTCAAGCAGTCTATCGAGGGCGTGTCGCAGACGCAGGCCAAGGCGGCGCAGATGTCCTCCGCGTTCGAACGTGGCGATCCGGGTATCGATCTGGCGCAGGTGATGATCCAGGGCCAGAAGGCCGATCTCTCGTTCCGCGCCATGACCGAAGTGCGCAACAAGATGGTCGATGCGTACAAAGAAATCATGAACATGTCGGTCTGATCGTCCTGATCACACACGGCACGCGTCACCTCACAGGATTCCGGTTCCCCCATGGCAGATAACGGCGTAGCCAACACGGATAGCAACGCGTCACGGCGTATGGACTCATTGAAGTCCCTGTCGCAGACGCCCGCGGCCCGGCAGCTCTTCATGCTCGCGGGTATCGCCGGCGCGGTGGCCATCGGCATCGCCGCCGTCATGTGGTCGCGCGCACCGAACTACGGGCTGCTTTACGGCGGCCTGGAACAGAAGGATGCCGCCGCGGTCACGCAGGCGCTGCAGGCGGGCAACACGCCCTACACGCTGAGCACCGACGGCAGCTCGATCTTCGTGCCCGCCGCCGATGTCGCCGGCGTGCGTCTCAAGCTGGCCGGCCAGGGCCTGCCGCAGGGCAGCGCCGCCGCGGCCCTGCCACAGGCCGATTCGCCGTTCGGCATGAGCGACATGGCCGAGCGCTCGCGTTACCAGTCCATGCTGGAAACCGACCTCTCCAACACCATCGCCGGTCTGCAGTCGGTGCGCGGCGCGCGTGTCCACCTCGCGCTGCCCAAGCCGTCCGCCTTCGTGCGCGACAACAAGCCGGCGTCAGCCTCGGTGGTGGTGTCGCTGTATCCGGGACGCCAGCTCGACCAGGGCCAGGTGGCCGCGATCGTTCACCTGATCGCCGCCAGCGTGCCGGAACTGGACACGCGCCAGGTCTCGGTCATCGACCAGACCGGCAACCTGCTCACCGTCAGCGATCCGGACAGCGCCTCCGCCATCGGCGACAGCCGCCTGCGCCTGTCCAACCGCATCGAGTCCACATACACGCAGCGCGTCGAAGACCTGCTCACGCCGCTGGTGGGTGCGGGCAAGGTTCGCGCCCAGGTGTTCGCCGACCTGGATTTCTCCCAGACGGAGAAGGCCAGCGAAACGTTCAACCACGACAACCCGGCTCTGCGCAGCGAGCAGACCAGCAGCGACACGCGCACCGAGCCGAACGCCAACGCGGGCGTACCGGGCGCGCTCAGCAACCAGCCGCCCAACACCGGCGGCAACCCGACGGCGGCCAACCCGGCGGCGGGCGGCGGCAAGCCGGCCGGGCAGAACGCCAGCACGCAGACGGCCGCCACGCCGACGCAGCAGACGCAGAACGCCACGCGCAACTACGAACTCGACCGCACGGTCAGCCATGTCACCGATCCCGCCGGCAAGGTGGCGCGTCTTTCCGTGGCCGTGGTGGTCGACAACAAGCAGGTGGTGGGTAAGGACGGCAAGTCCACCAGCGTGCCGTTCACCCCGGAAGAACTGACCCGGCTGACCGAACTCACCAAGAACGCCGTCGGTTTCAATGCGACGCGCGGCGACAGCGTCAGCGTCATCAACGAAGCCTTCCGCGGCGCGGTGGCGGAAGAAGAACCGCAGGGCACGCCGTTCTACGAGCGCCCCGGTATGCTCGACCTGATCAAGCAGGGCCTGGGCGTGATGATCGCGCTGATCGTCGGCTTCTTCGTCCTCCGGCCGATCCTCAAGGGCCTGCTGAAGCCCGCGCCGATCACGATGAACAACGTCGCGCTGGCCGGTCCGATGCCCACGGTGTCGGTCATGGTGGACGACGACGACATGACGCCCGATCGCGTCAGCACGTCGCCGCAGCTGGGCTCGCCCGCGCTGCTGGCCTACGAACAGAAGATCGGCCTGGCCAAGCGCATGGCCGCCGAAAACCCCAAACAAGTGGCGCAGGTCGTGAAGAGCTGGGTATCCGACGATGGCAGCTGATCCGAAAGAACCCCTGACCGGTGCGCAGAAGGCCGCGATCCTCCTGCTCACGCTCGGTGAGGAAGACGCCGCCTCCATCCTCAAGCATTTGGGTGCCCGTGAAGTGCAGGCCGTCGGCTCGGCCATGGCCGCCCTGAAAAACGTCAGCAAGGAGCAGGTCGAGCTGGTGCTGACCAAGCTGCAGGACGATGTCGGCCAGCACACCTCCATCGGCGTGGGCACCGAGGAATACATCCGCCGCATCCTGGTCAATGCGCTGGGCGAGAACAAGGCCGGTGGCCTGATCGATCGCATCCTGCTGGGTCGCAGCAGCAAGGGGCTGGAATCCCTCAAGTGGATGGAAAGCCGGGCCATCGCCGAAATGATCGGCCAGGAACATCCGCAGATCATCGCGCTGGTCATGGCCCACCTGGAATCCGACCAGGCCGCCGAGGTGATCGGCTACCTGCCGGCGCGCACGCGCAGCGACGTGGTGATGCGTATCGCCACGCTGGATGGCGTGCAGCCGCATGCGCTGAACGAACTCGACGAAATCATGGAGCGCCAGTTCTCCGGCAACTCCAACAAGCTGAAGTCGTCCACGGTCGGTGGCCTCAAGGCCGCGGCCGACATCCTCAATGCGATGGAAACCGCGCGCGAGGCCGAACTCATGGCCTCCATTCGCGGTATCGACTCCGGCCTGGGCGAGCGCATCGAGGAGCTGATGTTCGTGTTCGACGACCTGGCCGACCTGGACGACCGCAGCATGCAGACGCTGCTGCGCGAAGTGCCCTCGGCCCGTCTCATCACGGCGCTCAAGGGTGCCGAGGTTGCCATCCGCGAGAAGATTTTCGCCAACATGTCCAAGCGCGCCGCCGACATGCTACGCGACGACCTGGAGGTCAAGGGTCCGGTCCGTCTTTCCGAGGTGGATGCGGCGCAGAAGGAAGTGCTGGCCACCGCGCGTCGTCTCGCTGACGCGGGTCAGATCAATCTCGCCGGTGGCGGGGAAGAGTTCGTCTGATGAGCCTCACCTCGATCCTCGCCCGCGAACGCGTCGACCAGTTCGAGCGCTGGGAGCTGCCCCTGGTGGGTGGCGCCGTGCCGCACGAGGTGGTGGAACCCGAAGACGAAGGCCCGCACCGTCCCACGGTCGCCGAAATCGAATCGATCGAGCGCCAGGCGCGCGAGGAAGGCTTCAATGCCGGCCTCAACGAAGGGCGCGCGATGGCCCGGCGCGAACTGGAAGCCCAGGTTGCCCGCCTCGATGCTCTCTTCGCCGCGGTGGAGCGTCCCTTCGCGGACCTGGACGCCGATGTGGCCGGCGACCTCGCCATGCTGGCCACGATCATCGCCGAGCGCGTGCTCGGCCACGACATCGCCACGCGTCCGGAAACCATCCTGGAGGTGGTCCGCCAGGCGGTGGATGTGTTGCCGGCTGGCAGCCGCCAATTGAAGATTCACCTGAACCCCGCGGACGCCGCCATCGTGCGCGAGCACCGCGCGTCGGCCGACCACGAGGGCACGGTGGTGGACGACGCCACGCTCCAGCGCGGCGACGTACGCCTGGAAAGCGAACATTCGCGTCTGGATGCACGGGTGCGTACGCGCCTGGCCGCCGTGATCGACAGCGTGCTCGACGGTCGGGCTCCGTCCGACGAGTCGCAGGACGAACCGCAGGACGAGCCGACATGAGCGCCGAGTCGCATAACGCATCCCGTATCGCGCACTGGCGTGAATCGCTGGCTGCCCAGTGTGCCAGCGCCGAGGGCGTCCGCCCGATGCAGGCCGAAGGCAAGCTGCGCCGGGTGGTCGGCCTGACACTCGAGGCCGTGGGTTGCGAGGCGCCCGTCGGAGCGCGCTGCATGGTCTCGTCGGCCGACGGCAAGCAACTGGAAACCGAAGTCGTCGGTTTCTCCGATGGTCGCCTGCTGCTGATGCCCACGGGCGAAATGCACGGCGTGCTGCCGAATGCGCGAGTAACCCCGGTGGCCGCCATCTCCGGCATTCCGGTGGGCGATTCGCTGCTGGGCCGCGTCATCGGCCCGGATGGCGTCCCGCTGGACGGGCAGGGGCCCCTGCTGGCCCGTGAACGCGCGCCGCTGCGCCGTGCGCCCATCAACCCCATGCTGCGCCGGCCGATCGACACGCCGCTCGACGTCGGCGTACGCGCCATCAACGCCCTGCTCACCGTGGGCCGCGGGCAGCGCATCGGCCTGTTCGCCGGCTCCGGCGTGGGCAAGTCCACCCTCATGGGCATGATGACGCGCTTCACCGATGCCGACGTTGTCGTGGTCGGCCTGATCGGCGAGCGCGGTCGCGAAGTCAAGGAATTCGTCGACCACACGCTGGGCGAGGAAGGCCGCCGTCGCGCCGTGGTGGTCGCCGCCCCGGCGGATGCGCCGCCGCTGAGCCGGCTGCGCGGTGCCCAGGTGGCCACCGCCGTGGCCGAGCATTTCCGCGACCAGGGCAAGCGCGTGCTGTTGCTGATGGACTCGCTGACCCGTTACGCCCAGGCGCAGCGCGAGATCGCCCTGGCCATCGGCGAACCGCCAGCGACCAAGGGCTACCCACCGTCGGTGTTCGCCATGCTTCCCGCGCTGGTGGAACGCGCGGGCAACGATGCCGAAGGCATCGGCTCGATCACGGCGTTCTATACCGTGCTCACCGAGGGCGACGACTATCGCCACGATCCCATCGCCGACTCCGCCCGCGCCATCCTCGATGGTCATATCGTGCTGTCGCGCGACATGGCCGAGGCGGGCCACTATCCGGCCATCGACATCGAGGCCTCGATCAGCCGCGTCATGCCGGCGGTGGTCAGCAAGGAGCACATGCGCTCGGCGCAACGGTTTCGCCAGGTGTATTCCGCGTATCGCCAGCAGCGCGACCTGATCGCCGTGGGCGCGTACCAGAAGGGCAGCGATCCGCGTACGGACGAGGCCATCGCCCTGTATCCGCGTCTTTCTGCGTTCCTCCAGCAGGAAACCGACATGCCGGTGAACCTCGCCGAAGCCGAGGCGGAACTGGTCGACGCCGCGAGTGCCGGCTGATGGCATCACGCGCCGACCGCCTGCAGCCCGTCGTCGACCTGGCCGCCGAGAAGGCGGAGGAAGCGACACGGATACTCGCGTCGCACCAGCGCGCGCTGGCCGAGAGCGAGCATCAACTGGTCGAGTTGCGTCGCTATCGCAACGAATACGCCTCCATGCCCGACGGCATCGGCGTCAGCGCGCTGCTCAACCGCCAGCAGTTCCTGCAGAAGATCGACATGGCCATCGTGCAGCAGCTGGGCGAGGTGCAACGGCGCGAGCAGGCGCTGGAGCATGCCCGCCAGGGCTGGTCCGATGCACGCGGACGGGCCAAGGCGCTGGATTCGGTCACCGTCAAATACCGCGAGCAGGAGCGCAAGTCGCAGGACCGGCGCGAGCAGGAACAGGCCGACGAGCGCTCGCAATACCGAAAGAACCCCACCGGAAGAAACGCATGAACAACGCCAACGTCGCCCTCAACATCGCTCGCCCGGTCAGCCAGGCGCCGTCGTCCGCTTCGGCGAAGGCGACGGACGATACGACGCCGTCGAAGCGCTTCGATGCGGTGTTCGGCGATGCCCGTGCGCAGGTACATGCGCAGGCGCATGCGAGTGTGCACGCCACGCCGCGCGCGGATGCCGGCCGCGCGGCAGCGCGTGCGGACCACAAGAACGATGCGCGCACGGCAAAGCAGGACGACGGCGACGACAAGGACGCCGACACCAGCGCCACGTCCCATGCCGCCGCGGCGGACGACAAGTCGGCCGCCGCGAAGCAGGACGCCACGGCCGCGAAGGACGAGTCGAACAAGGATGACGCCTCCGACGACGACCATTCCATCGCCACGACGATGCTTGCGCTGATCGGTGTGCCGCCCAAGGTCACGGAACTGGCAACGAAGACGCTCGGCGCTCTCAAGGATGCCGGCGGCAAGACCGGCGACCTGACCGCCGGTGCGCTGGCCATGGCCCTGCCGCTGGCCCATGGCGTGCCGGCCCCGGCGGGCGGCGATGCCGCCAAGGCGCTGCTCACCTCGACCGATACCGTGGCCTCGTCCGGCGTGCTTGCGGCCACGGCATCGCCTGTCGCGGTATCGCCGCTGGCCACGCTGCTCGCCGCCCGCGCGGCGGTGACCACGGGTGCCAAGGACGATGCGGCATCCGATCCGACCACGAGTCCCATGCCCCTGGTGCATACGCCGGGACTGGCCCCCGTGGATGGCGCCATGGTCCAGGTGCAGGCCACCCAGGCCGCCACCGCGCCGCAGTTCGCGCAGGAACTGGGCGAACAGATCGCGTGGATGGGTAGCGGCCAGATCAAGGAGGCCCGGATCAAGCTGCACCCGGAAGAACTCGGCAGCATGGACGTGCGCGTGAGCATGGATGGCGGCAAGGTCAACGTGGCCATCCTCGCCCAGCATCCGGCCGCCGTGCACGCCGTGCAGCAGACGCTGTCGCAGCTGGACAGCATGCTCGCCCACCATGGCCTGTCCCTGGGCCAGGCCGATGTCGGCCAGCAGCAGGCCGGGCAGGGCCGTCAGGGCACGAGCGACGGCGGTAACGGGCAGGGCGGAACGGACGAGCCGGCCGTCGCTACGGTGCTCGCCACCTCCCGCGTGTCGCGGGGCCTGGTCGACGAGCGCGCCTGAGGGCGCTTCGGCGGCATTGCATTGGCGCGCGTCAAGCTTTCGACGCGCCACGGCGAACCGCCCGAACGCCCGTGCCGCGTCGCAGGGCGGTTTCCGCTAGCCGCATCGCCTGACCCCGGCTGGCACGTCGTTTGCAATAAGCCCCTCGGGCCCATCGGGCAACGATTCCACCGCATTCGCACCACAGAGGTTTTTCAGGCATGGCCGACGTAGAACAGGACGCCCCCGAGGGCACCCCGAAGAAAAAGAAGGGCAAGGGCAAGTTGCTGGTCATTGCCGCGATCGTCGTGCTGGCGGCCGGTGGTGCCGGCGGCTGGTTCATGATGAAGGGCGGCCACGGCAAGCCCGGCGCCGCGGCGGCCGCGGAAGCGGCCAAGGCCAAGCCGGCCGTGTACCTGCAGATGGATCCGGCCTTCGTGGTCAACTTCCAGGACGAGAACGCGCTGCGCTTCCTGCAGATCGGCGTCAACGTCATGTCCCACGATCCGGAAGCGATCGCCGCCGCGAAGGAAGCCGATCCGGAGATCCGTAACGCGCTGCTGATGCTGTTCTCGGCGCAGGACGTTAAGAGCCTTTCCGACGTGAAGGGCAAGCAGAAGCTGCAGGCGGCCGCACTGGCCGAAATCCAGCGCGTGCTGAAGGAAAAGATCGGCCGTTCGGGTGTGGATGCCGTCTACTTCACCAGCTTCATCATGCAGTGACGGGAAGCCAACGGCGATGAGCGACATTCTCACCCAGGAAGAAATCGACGCGCTGCTGGCCGGTGTGGAAGGCGGGGCCGTCGATACCGAGGTCGAGCTTCCGCCGCCCGGTGGTATCCACGATTACGATTTCACCCAGCAGGACCGCATCGTCCGCGGTCGCCTGCCCACGTTGGAAATGGTCAACGATCGCTTCGCCCGTTATTTCCGCGCCAACCTGTTCAACGTGCTGCGCAAGTCGTGCGAAGTCTCGGTGCTGGGCGTGAAGATGACCAAGTTCAACGAGTACGTGCATTCGCTGGCGGTGCCCAGCAACCTCAACCTCATCCGTATCAAGCCCCTGCGCGGCACCGCCCTGATGGTGTTCGAGCCGCGCATGGTCTTCACCGTGATCGACAACTTCTTCGGCGGGGACGGCCGCTACCACGCGCGCATCGAGGGTCGCGACTTCACGCCCACCGAGAACCGCGTGATCCAGATCGTGCTGGCCGAGGCCTTCACGGCCATGGCGGAAGCCTGGGCACCCGTGCTGAAGATGCAGTTCGAGTTCCTCAACTCCGAGATCAACCCGCAGTTCGCCAATATCGTCAGCCCCACCGAGACGGTGGTGGTGTCGCGCTTCCATATCGAACTGGATGGCGGTGGCGGCGAAGTGCACCTGACCTTGCCCTACTCGATGGTCGAGCCGATCCGCGAGCTGCTGGATGCAGGCGTGCAGAGCGACCGGGCGGAGCGCGACGAGCGCTGGATCCAGAACCTGCACGAGGAAATCCTCGACGCCGAGGTGGAGATCACCTCCATGCTGGCCGAGGCACGCCTCACCATCGGCGACTTCCTGCACCTGCGCAAGGGCGACATCATTCCGATCTCGTTGCCCGAAACGGCCACCGTGTTCGCCGAGGACGTGCCGATCTTCCGCGGCCGCATGGCCAACTCCGGGGGCAACAAGGCGGTGCAGTTCGAGTCGCTGATGCGCAAGCGCGGCGAGGGCAGGGCGATGCCCGTCACTACCACCGAGCCGATGCCCGTACTGGCGTGATACGCCGTCAATGGACCGGCATGGTGTCTTAGTGCCGTCGAGCGTCAGGTTTCCGGCGAGCGTCACTTTCCGGTCGTGGTCCACGACCGGCGAGGGATGGGCAAGGCACTGAGTGCACACGGGAAATTCACGCTTTCTTTCGCTTTCAAGGCATGGCACGGCGTTTGCTTTCTACGTTCCGTATCCCGGTAAATCACTTCTGGAACGGACATGAACGAACCCACCCCGCACGACCCCATCGAAGGCGCCTCGGACGCCTCCCTCGCCCGCACCATGGGACTGGGCAACGAGGTGAATCTCGACGTCATCCTCGACGTGCCGGTGACCATGGCCATGGAAGTGGGCCGCACCAAGATCAGCATCCGCAACCTGCTCCAGCTCAACCAGGGCTCGGTGGTGGAACTGGACCGCGCCGCGGGCGAGCCGCTGGACGTGTTCGTCAACGGCACTCTGGTCGCCCACGGCGAAGTGGTCGTCATCAACGAAAAATTCGGCATCCGGCTGACCGACGTGATCAGCCCGGCCGAGCGCGTCCGCAAACTGCGGTGACCGCCATGCGCCGCATCTTCGTCGCCTTCGCGGGTGGCTTCCTTCCCTGCGCCCTGATGGCAGCCCCGGTCGCTCCCGCGCCAGTGGATACGGGCGCCGACGTGATCCGCGTCCTCGTCAGCCTGCTCGGCGTCGTGGCGCTCATTTTCTTCGTCGGCTGGATGGCCCGTCGTGCCCAGGCGCGCGTGAGCCCGGGCGGCCGGAAGATCCGCGTCATCGAATCGATGCCGGTGGGCATCAAGGAAAAGGTCATGCTGATTGAAGTGGGCGGCACACAGCTGCTGGTCGGGGCCTCGCCCACCGGCGGCCTGCGCACGCTGCACGTGCTGGCCACCCCGGTGCAGGACGATCCGGGCGCCGCCACGCCGCCGGCGCTGCGCGGCTTCCGCGACGTGCTTGCCCAGTGGAAACGGCCATGACCGCCCGCCGCTGTCACCCGCTGCTGCGCTGGAGCGCTTTCGTGCTGCTCCTGCTGCTGCCCCTGGCCGCGTTCGCCGCGGACCCGCCGCCCGGCATCCAGCTGCTGAACGTGCAGCCGGGCGCCAACGGTGGCCAGACCTGGTCGCTGTCGATCCAGATGCTGGCGTTGATGACCGCGCTGACCGCGCTGCCGGCGCTGTTGCTGATGATGACCTCGTTTACCCGGATCATCATCGTGCTGGGCTTCCTGCGCCAGGCGCTGGGCACCAACAGTACGCCGCCCAACCAGGTGATCCTGGGGCTGTCGCTGTTCCTGACGCTGTTCGTGATGTCGCCGGTGATCAACAAGGCCTATGACAGCGGCATCAAGCCCTACATGGACGGCCAGATGAGCGTGCAGGACGCCCTGCCGCTGGCCGGTGCGCCGTTCCGCCACTTCATGCTGGAGCAGACCCGCGAGCCCGACCTGCAGCTCTTCACCCGCCTGGCCGGCGAGCAGCCCTATGCCGACAAGGACGCCGTGCCCTACCGCGTCGCGCTGCCCGCGTTCGTCACCAGTGAGCTGAAGACTGCCTTCCAGATGGGCTTCCTGCTGTTCATCCCGTTCCTCATCATCGACCTGGTGGTGGCCTCGGTGCTGATGTCCATGGGCATGATGATGGTGTCGCCGATGATCATCTCGCTACCGTTCAAGATCATGCTGTTCGTGCTGGTCGACGGGTGGACCCTGTTGCTGGGGACCCTGGCGGGGAGCTTCTACCAGTGACACCGGAATCCGTCATCGCCTTCGGCCAGCAGGCGCTGCACATCGCCATGCTGATCGGCGCGCCGCTGTTGCTCACCGCGCTGGCGGTGGGCCTGCTGGTGGGCATGATCCAGGCCGCGACGCAGATCAACGAACAGACCCTCAGCTTCATCCCGAAGCTGATCTGCATGGCGCTGGTGATGATCGTCACCGGCCCGTGGATGCTGCGCACGCTGGTGCAGTTCACCCGTACCCTGATCGAAAGCCTGCCCCAGGCGGTGCGTTGATGCCGATCGACCTCAGCCAGCTGGAAGGGTGGGTGGGTGGCGCCCTCTGGGCGCTGGCGCGTATCTCCGGCCTCATGCTCATGGCGCCCGTGCTGGGCTCCAACATGATCCCGATGCGCATCCGGATCGGCCTGACCATCCTGCTGACCGTGACGCTGGCGCCCCTGGCGCCGCTGGATATTCGCCCGCTGTCGGCCGCCGGCGTCGCCGTGCTGGCCCAGCAGGTGCTGATCGGCGCCGCGCTCGGCTTCATCCTCAAGCTGGTGTTCGAGGCGGTAGCCTTCGGCGGGCAGTTCGTCTCTCAGGCCATGAGCCTGGGCTTCGCCGAAACCGTGAATCCGGGCGTGGGCGGCACCACGCCGGTGATCAGCCAGTTCTACACCATGCTGGTGACCCTGCTGTTCCTGGTGATGAACGGCCACCTGCAGCTGATCTCGCTGCTGGCCGACAGCTTCCGCACGCTGCCCGTGGGCACGCAGGGGATCGGTGCGGAAGGCCTGTGGGGTGTGCTGACGTTCGCTACGCACCTGTTTGCGGGTGCGGTGCGTGTGGCCCTGCCGGCGCTCACCGCGGTGCTGGTGGTCAACCTCGGCTTCGGTGCGATCAGCCGCTCGGCCCCGTCGATGAACCTGTTCGCCGTCGGCTTTCCCATCACCATCTGCCTGGGCGTGCTGGCCGTGTGGCTGTCGCTGCGGGCGCTGCCCGGCGCGTTCGAGTCCCTGCAGGTCACCGCATGGACCGCCATGCGCCAGTTGATCGGGAGGTAGCCGGCCATGAGCGAGGGCGCCGACAACGAGGACAAAACCGAATCACCCAGTGACAAACGACTGCGCGAAGCGCGCGAAAAGGGCGACCTGCCGCGCTCGCGCGACCTGTCCACCGCCATCGTGGTGCTGGCGGGCGTGTCCACGCTGATCGCCTCGCGCGAACAGATGGCCGTGCACGCGGCCAACATCATGCACGTCGGCCTGCGCTACGGGCGCGACGACCTGTTCGCCGCCAACGGCCTGTACCACGCGCTGATGACCGCGGTGATGGAAGGCTTCTGGATGCTGGCGCCCGTGTTCATCGCCACGATGATCGCCGCGATCGCCGCGCCCACGGTGATGGGCGGGCTCAATTTCTCCTTCGAGGCGCTGGTGCCCAAGTTCGACCGCATGGACCCGATCAAGGGCTTCGGCCGGCTGGTGTCCATGAACGGCCTGGTGGAGCTGGGCAAGTCGCTGCTGAAGCTGGCCCTGATCGGCGGCACGCTGGTCTGGTTCTTGAATCGCAGCACCCGCGAGATGTACGCGGGCGGTACGGGGCCCGTCGCCGAGGGCATCGCCCATGCCTTCGGCCTGTTCGGCCATGCGTCGCTGGTGTTCGCCGTGGCGCTGGGGGCGGTGGCGCTGGTCGACGCGCCCTGGCAGAAGTACAGCTTCACCAAGAAGATGAAGATGACCAAGCAGGAGGTGAAGGACGAGCACAAGGAAAGCGAGGGCAGTCCCGAGCTGAAGTCAAAAGTCCGGCAGATGCAGCAGCAGATGTCCCGCCGCCGGATGATGGAAGACGTGCCCACGGCCGACGTCATCGTAACCAACCCGACCCACTTCGCCGTGGCCCTCAAATACGACGAGAACCGCATGGGAGCGCCCCGCGTGGTCGCCAAGGGCGTCGACCTGATCGCCCAGCAGATCCGCGACGTGGCGGGCGGGGCGAAGGTTCCGGTCGTCGAGGCACCGCCGTTGGCACGAGCCTTGTATGCCACCACGGACATCGGGCGCGAAATCCCCTCGGCGCTGTATGTCGCCGTGGCCCAGATCCTGGCCTACGTGTTCCGGCTCAAGCAGGCGATCGCCATGGGCGACCTCCCGCCCGAGCTGCCCACGCAGGACATCGATCCGGACCTGCTCGGCCCCTACCGCATGGATAACTGACGAATGGCTGCTTCCTCCAACCTGATGGGCACCTTCCGGCAGATCGGCCGCCGCGGCGTCGCGGCGCCGGTCGCCATGCTGATCATGCTCGGCATGATGATGCTGCCGCTGCCGCCCTTCATGCTGGACCTGCTGTTCACCTTCAACATCGCGTTGTCGCTGGTGATCCTGCTGGCCACGATGTACGTCATGCGCCCGCTGGAGCTGGCCTCGTTCCCCACGGTGGTGCTGTTCGCCACCTTGCTGCGCCTGGCGCTGAACATCGCCTCCACCCGCGTGGTGCTGCTGCACGGCCATAATGGCCCCGGTGCGGCGGGCAAGGTGATCGAGGCCTTCGCCGAATTCGTCATCGGCGGGAACTTCGCCGTCGGTTTCGTCGTCTTCGCCATCCTCACCATCATCAACTTCGTGGTGGTGACCAAGGGCGCCACGCGCGTGTCCGAAGTCACCGCGCGCTTCACCCTCGACGCCATGCCCGGCAAGCAGATGGCGATCGACGCCGACCTCAACGCCGGCCTGCTGACGCAGGAACAGGCCCGCGAGCGCCGCCAGGAAGTGCGCGAGGAAGCGGATTTCTATGGCTCCATGGACGGCGCGTCCAAGTTCGTGCGTGGCGACGCGACGGCGGGCATGCTGATCCTGGCCATCAACATGCTGGGCGGTTTCTTCATCGGCATGTTCCAGCACGGCCTGTCGGCCGCCGAGGCGGCGCGCACCTACACGCTGCTGACCATCGGTGACGGCCTGGTCGCCCAGGTGCCGGGCCTGATGCTGTCGATCGCCACGGCGGTGATCGTCACCCGCGTGTCCAAGTCCCAGGAAATGGGCAAGCACGTGATGGGCCAGCTGTTCGGCCAGCCCAAGGCGCTGGGCGTGGCGGCCGCGGTGCTGGGCACCATGGGCCTGATCCCCGGCATGCCGAACATTCCCTTCCTGCTGCTGGCCGCCGGCGCGGGGTTTGGCGCCTGGAAGCTGCAGCAGCGCAAGGACCTGGCCGGTGCTGCCGGCACGGCCGGCGCCGCGGGCGCTCCGGGTACCGACCTGGCGCTGGAATCGACGCCGCCGGCCGAGCGCCTGGAGCTGTCCTGGGAAGACGTGGCCCAGGTGGACACCATCGGCCTGGAAGTGGGTTACCGGCTCATTCCGCTGGTGGACAAGGCCCAGGGCGGCGAGCTGATGGCGCGGATCAAGTCGGTGCGCCGCAAGCTGTCGCAGGAACTCGGGTTCCTGGTGCCCTCGGTGCACATCCGCGACAACCTCGACCTGGCCCCACACGGCTACCGCATCTCGCTGATGGGCGTGCCGATGGGCGAGGCCGAGATCCATACCGAGCGCATGCTGGCGATCGATCCGGGCCGCGTGCACGGCACCATCAACGGCATCGCCACCCGCGACCCGGCATTCGGCCTGGACGCGGTATGGATCGAACCGGGCATGCGCGAACATGCGCAGACGCTGGGCTACACCGTGGTCGATCCGGCCACGGTGATCGCCACGCACCTCTCGCACATCCTGCAGAACCACGCCCACGAACTGATCGGCCACCAGGACGTGCAGCAGTTGCTCGACCGCCTGGCCCAGCAGACGCCCAAGCTGGTGGAAGACCTGGTGCCCAAGCGCCTGTCGCTGGGCGCGGTGGTCAAGGTGCTGCAGAACCTGCTGGCCGAGCGCGTGCCCATCCGCAACTTCCGCGGCATCGTGGAATCGCTGGCCGAGCATGCCGGCCAGAGCCAGGACCCCGGCGTGCTTGCCGCGGCCGTGCGCGTCACCCTGGGCCGTCAGATCGTGCAGGAAATCGCCGGCCTGGGTTCCGAGGTTCCCGTCATTACTTTGGCGCCGGAACTGGAGCAGATCCTGCTGCAGTCCCTGCAGGGTGGCGGCCCCACCGGCGCCGCCGTGGAGCCGGGCCTGGCCGATCGCCTGCAGCAGAGCGTGGCCGATGCCGCGCGTCGGCAGGAAGCGGCGGGCGAACCGGCGGTATTGCTCGTTTCCCCGGCCTTGCGTCCATGGCTTTCGCGCTTTACCCGTCATGTGGCCCAAAACCTGCATGTACTTGCCTACAACGAGGTCCCGGACAACCGGCGCGTCAAGCTGGTGACGGCCCTCGGCAGGTAAGACTTGGACGGACACAGGATCGAACGCATGAAAATCAAACGCTTCGTAGCTCCCGACATGCGCCAGGCCATGCGCCAGGTGCGCGACGAGCAGGGTCCGGACGCCGTGATCCTGTCGACGCGTCGCCTCGACGACGGCATCGAGATCATCGCCGCGCTGGACTACGACGAAGCGCTGGTGCGTGAAGCGGGCTTCGGTGGCGAAACGCCGGCGGCGCGCGAGACGGCACGCGAGGAAACCCCGGTGCGGGCGCGTCGCGAACACGACTTCGCCGCCCGCATCGATCAGGCCAAGGCCGCGACCGCCGCCGCCGTCGAGCGCGTCGTGCGCGGCGGTCCGGCACCGGCCTCCACGATGGCGCCGCAGGGCCTGCATCCGAATGCGCCGCAGCGCCAGTCCAGCGCCGCGCTGGCCGCCAGCGTCGCCGACGTGGTGCGCGCCGCCACGACCGGTCCGCACGCCGCGAACAACGACGCCGCCGTCAACGGCGTGCGCGCCGAGATCAACAACCTGCGCGAGATGCTGGAAGTGCAGCTGTCGACGCTGGCCTGGAACCAGATGGACCGCGAGCAGCCGCTGCGTGCCCGCGTGCTGCGCGAGATGACCCGTCTTGGTATCGACGGCGACGTGGCCCGCGCGCTGTGTGCCGAACTGCCGCCGGGCATGACCCCGGAGCAGGCCCGTTACCTGCCGCTGGGCATCCTCTCGCGCAACATCCGCACCAGCGGGCGCAACGCCGACACGGCCGGCAGCGCGGTCACCGCACTGGTCGGCACCACCGGCGTGGGCAAGACCACCACCATCGCCAAGCTGGCCGCCCGTGCGGTGCTGCGTCACGGCGCATCCAACGTCGCCCTGATCAGCGCCGACCAGTACCGCATCGGTGCCGGCGCGCAGCTTGAACATTACGGCCGCCTGCTGGGCGTGCGTGTCTACAACGCCCACGACGCGCAGAGCCTGCGCAACGTGCTGCTGCAGTTGCGCGGCAAGCACACGGTGCTGATCGACACCGCCGGCCTGGCCGGCAATGACCCCAAGCTGCAGCAGCAGTTCGAAACGCTGCGCGCGATGACCGAAGTACGCGTGTGCCTGGTGCTCGCGGCGAACGCCCAGGCGCAGGCGATCGACAACGCCGTGCGCGCCTACGCGCCGCTGTCCCCGCAGGCCGCGATCCTGACCAAGCTCGACGAGGCGCCGCTGATCGGTGGCGCCCTCTCGGCCGTCATCCGGCACGGCATGCCGCTGGACTACACCACCGACGGCCAGCGCGTGCCGGAAGACATCGCCTCGGCGGACGCGCGCAAGCTCGTCTGCCTTGCGGCCCAACTGGTCAGGCAGCGCAACGACGTACCGGACGACGCGATCCTCGCCGACCGTTTCGGCTTCGCCGCCACGCCCGCCCTCGCCTGACCCCGGAACTGAAGTAACGTGACTACGGCATCCGCATCCGCACACCCTTTCACGGCAGTGAATTCCTTCATGAGCACACACGTCGATTCCACCCAGGCCGCCGGACTCAACTGGCTTGCCGACCGTCGCCCGACCCGCAGCATCGCGATCGCGGGCGGCAAGGGCGGCGTGGGCAAGACCACGGTGGCGGTCAACCTGGGCATGGCGCTGTCCATGGGCGGGCGCGACGTGGTCCTGCTGGACGCGGACCTGGCCATGGCCAACATCGACGTGCTCCTCGGCCTGCAGCCCACGCGCCACCTGGGTCACATGCTCGAGGGCGAGTGCCGCATCGAGGACCTGATCCTCCATGCCAACCACGGCTTGAAGGTGATCCCCGCCACCTCGGGCGCGCGCCGCATGGCGCAGCTGCCGAACATCGAGCACGCCGCGGTGATCCGCGCGTTCGACGAATACCCCGTGGCCCCCGAATACCTGATCGTCGACACCGCGGCCGGCATCTCCGACAGCGTCTCGATGTTCGCCGCCGCGTCGGACGAGGTGGTGGTGGTGGTCTGCGACGAGCCGGCCTCGCTGACCGACGCCTACGCGCTGATCAAGGTGATGAGCCGCGAATTCGACGTCAACCGCTTCCGCATCGTGGCCAACATGGTCCGCCACGCCCAGGAAGGCCGCCAGCTGTTCGAGAAGCTGGCCCGCGTGACCAATCGCTTCCTGGACGTGTCCCTGGACTTCATGGGCATGGTGCCGCACGACGAGTACCTGCGACAGGCCATCCGCCGCCAGTCGGCCGTGGTCGACGCCTGGCCGAGCAGCCGTTCGGCCGTGGGATTCAAGAATCTTGCCCGGTCGGTCGATACATGGGGTGAACCCGAACCCCGGGTGCAGGGCCGCATCGGCTTTTTCGCCGAACGGAACCACATGGGGGGAGGGCTGCCACTGTGAGTGTTGCAAGCGAATACCTTGAAGTAACAAAGGTTTCGGCCGACCAGCTGGTCAGGACGCATGCCCCGCTGGTGCGCCGGATCGCCTATCACCTGATGGGTCGCCTGCCGCCGAGCGTGGATGCGAACGACCTGATGCAGGCCGGGATGATCGGGCTGCTGGAGGCGGCGAGGAATTACTCGCCGACTCGCGCGGCCAGCTTCGAGACCTATGCGGGAATCCGCATTCGTGGCGCCATGCTGGACGAACTGCGCAAGACGGACTGGACCCCGCGCTCCGTCCATCGGAAGCTGCGCGAGGTGGCGGAGGTAACGAGACAGATCGAGAACGAGACGGGTGGCGACGCCGAAGACGCGGAAGTGATGAAGCGGCTGGGCATCGACGCCATGGAGTACAACCAGATCCTGGCCGACGCGGCGAGCGCGCGGTTGCTCAGCCTGACGGCGCCGGAAGGCGACGAAGGCGCGGCGATCGACGTGGCGGACCCGGACGCCGCCGGTCCGGAAGGCAACTTCGAGAAGAACGGCCTGCGCGACGCGTTGGCCCATTCGATCGACGGGTTGCCGGAACGCGAGAAGCTGGTCATGTCCCTGTACTACGATGAAGAGCTCAACCTGAAGGAAATCGGTGCGGTGCTGGGTGTGAGCGAGTCGCGGGTGTGCCAGATCCATGGCCAGGCCCTGATTCGCCTCCGCGCACGCATGTCGGGTTGGAAAGACAAGCAGTGACGGCATCGCGGTGCCGTCGCCGGTAAAGAAAAAAGCGTACGAGGCGGAGAGCAGTTTTGGACAAGAACATGAAGATCCTCGTGGTGGACGATTTTTCCACCATGCGGCGCATCGTCAGGAACCTCCTGGTCGAGTTGGGTTTCACCAACACGCTCATCCAGGAGGCCGAAGACGGCAACGCGGCGCTCGCGCTGCTGCGCGCGCAGCCCATCGACCTGGTCGTTACCGACTGGAACATGCCCAACATGACGGGCATCGACCTGCTTCGCGCCATTCGCGCGGATGCGGCGTTGAAGTCCATGCCCGTGTTGATGGTCACCGCGGAAAACAACCGCGACCAGATCATCGCCGCCGCGCAGAGCGGCGTGAACGGTTACGTGGTCAAGCCCTTCACGGCGGTGACGCTGAAGGAAAAGCTCGACAAGATATTCGAACGACTTGCCGCGGCAGCGGGCTGAGGGAATGACGATGAACACGATGCTTTCCCCCGGCCAGGACGTGGCCCCCCAGTTGCGTGAACTGCTCGATGCCGACGACTCGGCGGCGTTCGAGAAAGCGCTCGACGACCTGATCCGCAGCCGCGAGCAGCACCTGTTCCTGGCGCTGGGCCACCTCGCACGCGACCTGCACGAATCCGCGCGTCGCCTGGCCTCCGACATCTCCACCGATGGCGTGCCGGGCAACATGAGCGATGCGCGCAAGCATCTGCGTGATGTGCTGGAAATGAGCTCCACGGCGGCCCATCGCACGCTGGACTTCAGCGAGAAGCTGCGTCCGCAGGCTCAGGCGCTGGCCAAGCAGGCCGATGAGATTCTGGTGCTGGATCACGCCGATCCGGCGTTCGGCACCCACGCCACGGCACTGGCCGTGCGTGTCGGCGACTTCGCGCAAAGCTGCGATATCGGGCTGGGCGAGATGGTCGAGGCGCAGTCCTGGCAGGATCTTTCCGGTCAGCGTGTGGCCCAGGTCGAGGCCTTCATGGCCAAGGTCGAATCCTCGCTCGTCGAGCTGGTCCGACTCACCGGTTCGCTCGCGGGCGGTAATGCGCCGGCCGCCGAGAAGGTCAGCCAGGACGAAGTGGACCGGCTCCTCAGCGAATTCGGTTTCTGAGTACCCTATGAGCGTGGAGCTGGACAACGAGCTGCTCAATGTCTTCCTGATCGAAGCGCGCGAATTGCTCGAGAGCCTGGGCGAACAGCTCGTGGATCTCGAAGCCTCTCCGCACGACGTGGAGCTGCTTAACGCGGTGTTCCGTGCCTTCCACACGGTGAAAGGCGGGGCGGGCTTCCTTGGCCTCAACGCCATGGTCGAGCTGTGCCATCGTGGCGAGGATCTGCTCAACGAGGCCCGCAACGGGGTGATCGTGCTGCACGCCGCCTATATGGACGCGCTGCTCGAATCGCTCGACCTGCTCAACGACATGATGCGTGCCGCCGACGGCGGCGTGCCGATCGAGCCCGCACCGCGTTCGCTGCTCGATCGCCTGCTGATCCCCGGTCGCGCCGTGTCTGCGCCGCCGGTGGCGCTTGCCGTGCCGATCTCGGCGGCCGCCACGTCGACGGCGACCGCGGCAGCCCCCGGCCCGCAGAAGCCGTACGACCCGATCGAGGACGAGTTCGAGGCGATGCTCGACGCCGCCCGCACCGATCGCACGCCGGCGGCACCGTCGGGCACGATCAACGACGACGAATTCGAAGCCCTGCTCGACTCGCTCTACGGCACCGGTGCGCCCGGCGCCGAGGGTGCGTCCGCTCCGCCGCCGCCCGCCCCGGTCGTTGCCGTGGCCCCGGCGCCCGTGGCGAACAACGACGCCATCAGCGACGACGAGTTCGAGGCGCTGCTGGATTCCCTGCACGGTGCGGCCGCACCGGGCGCGATCGTGCCGCCGACGGCTCCCGTCGCCGTTGCGGTTCCCTCCGTTGCGGTGCCGGTTGCCGCTGCGCCTGCCGCAGCTTCACCCGTCGCGTCTGCCCCGGCTCCTGCCCCGGCCGCCAGCGCGGAGAAGCGCGCTTCTTCCACCGCCGACACCACCGTGCGTGTGGACACCCACCGCCTGGACAGCCTGGTCGACGCGGCGGGCGAACTGGTGCTGGTGCGCAACCGCCTCACCAGCCTGGCGCCGCGCGGCGGCAACGATCCGATGGAGCGCGCCATCGGCGAGCTGGAGCGCGTCGCCGAAGACCTGCAGAACGCCGTGCTGCGCATGCGCATGCAACCGGTCGGCAAGCTGTTTTCCCGTTTTCCGCGCATCGTTCGCGACCTTGCCCGCCAGCTCGGCAAGGAAATCGAGCTGGTCACGGAAGGCGAGGACACCGACATCGACCGCACCGTGGTCGAGGCCCTGGCCGATCCCCTGGTCCACCTGCTGCGCAATGCGGTGGACCACGGCGTGGAGATGCCCGATGCGCGTGCGGCCGAAGGCAAGCCGCGCCTGGGCACCGTGCGCCTGGCGGCCGGCCAGTATGGCGACCGCATCGTCATCACCGTCACCGACGACGGCAAGGGCATGGATCCCGAAGTGCTCCGGCGCAAGGCGGTCGAGAAGGGCCTGATGGATGCCGAGCAGGCCGCACGCCTGGACGAGCGCGAGTGCTACGAGATCGTTTTCCGGCCCGGTTTCTCCACGGCCAGCCAGGTATCGGACATCTCCGGCCGCGGCGTCGGCATGGACGTGGTCAAGACCAAGATCGTCGAACTGGGCGGCACGCTGTCCATCGATTCGCGCGTGGGCCACGGCAGCACCGTGCGCCTCTCCGTGCCGCTCACGCTGGCGATCATGCGTGTACTGATGGTACGCGTGGGGCATCGGTTGCTGTCGCTGCCGCTGTCCAACGTCAGCGAGGTATTCGAGCTGGTGCCCGGGCAGATCCAGGAACTGGACGGCCGCATCGTCGCGGCACACCGCCAGCGCGCGCTGCCGCTGGCCGACCTCGGCCACTGGGCCGGCACCGGCGGCAAGGGCGGCCACGTGGTCGTCGTGCAGATCGGTCACCAGACCCTGGGTTGCCTGGTCGACGAAGTGCTCGGCCGCGAGGACGTCATGGCCAAGCCGCTCGGCCCGTTCCTCAAGGACGTACCCGGCGTGGCGGGTGCCACCATCACGGGCGACGGGCGGATTTCGCTGGTACTCGACCTGTCCGGCCTGGCCGACGACAGCGGGCAGGTCTTGCCGTCGCTGCGCATGGCGGTCTGATGGATATCGTCAGCGTCGTCGGCACGATCCTGGCCTTCGTGGTCATCATCGTGGGGACCATCCTCAAGGGCTCCAGCCTCGACGCCCTGTGGAACCCGGCGGCCTTCGTCATCGTCTTCCTCGGCACGCTGGCCGCGCTGCTGGTGCAGACACCGGGGCCCGTGCTCAAGCGTGCCTGGAGCATGCTGCCCTGGGTCTACCGTCCGCCCGACATCGAGTCGGAGGACCTCGTCGGCCGCATCGTCGGTTGGAGCGAGATATCCCGGCGCACCGGCCTGCTCGGGCTGGAACCCTCGATCGAGCGCGAGTCGGACCCCTTCATCCGTAAGGGGCTTCAGCTGCTGGTGGACGGCACCGAGCCCGACGCCATGCGTTCGGTCCTGGAAGTGGAAGTGCTCGCGCGCGAGCACAACGACATCGAGGCAGCCAAGGTCTACGAGAACGCCGGCGCCTATTCCCCGACGATGGGCATCATCGGCGCCGTCATGGGCCTGATGTCGGTCATGCAGAACCTGGCCGACCCCAGCAAGCTCGGGCACGGCATCGCCGCGGCCTTCGTTGCCACCATCTACGGCATCGGGCTGGCCAACCTGCTGGCCCTGCCGATGGCCTCGCGACTGAAGGGCCTGGCGCGTCGCCGTTCGCAGATGCGCGAGATCCTCGTCGAAGGCCTGGTCTCGATCGCCCAGGGTGACAACCCGCGGCACATCGAGAGCAAGTTGCAGGGGTTCCTGACGTGAAGCGTCGCCACCACGAAGAGCACATCAATCACGAGCGCTGGGCTATCCCCTACGGCGATCTGATCACGTTGCTGCTCGCCCTGTTCGTGGTGATGTACGCCGTGTCGGCGGTCAACGAGACCAAGTTCAAGGTGATGGCCCAGTCCATCAACGAGGCTTTCAACGGTACCGGCAAGGTGATCGAGCCGATCCGCGAGGCCACGCCGGCGCAGGTGCCGCTGCCCAACCAGTCACGCGCGCCGGCCGCCGCGCCCATCGCGCGCATCGACGTGCCCGTGCCGCCGCGAAACCTGCCGTTGCCGGGCCACGAAGGTGCTGCCGCGCAGCGCCAGGACGGCACGAAGGCCAACATCGCCCCGGCAGCCTCCGTCGCCTCCGTGTCCTCCGTCGCGGTGCCGGCTGCGGCCGACACGGCCAGCGTCGGCAAGACGAACGACGCCAGCCTCAGTCAGATATCCGACGAGGTGAAGCGGGCCATGAAGCCCCTGATCGACAAGAGCCTGGTCAATGTGCGGCAGACGCCGGACTGGCTCGAGATCGAGGTCAAGACGGACATGCTTTTTCCCGTGGGCGTGGCGAAGCTGCAACCGCCCGCCGACGAAGTCCTGCGCAAGCTGGCCGGCATCCTCGCGCCGTTTCCCAATGCCATGCGCATCGAGGGCTACACCGACAACACCCCCATCGCCACGCCCACGTTCCCGTCCAACTGGGAACTGTCGGCGGCGCGCGCCGCCACCGTGGCGCGGCTGTTGACCACCATGGGTGTCGATCCGCATCGCGTGGGCATCATCGGCTGGGGCGAGTTCCGTCCCATCGTGGCCAACGACACCGACGACGGCCGCAACCGCAACCGGCGCGTGCTGATCGTGGTGATGAGCGACAAGGCCGCGCCCGCCCGTTTCTACAGCGATACCGCGCACCTGGCCCCGAGCGAGGCCAATCGCTGATGCAGACCTGGGCGATCGCCAACCAGAAGGGCGGGGTGGGCAAGACCACCACGACGGTGGCGCTGGGCAGCCTGCTGGCGGCGGCTGGCGAGCGCACCTTGTTGATCGACATGGACCCGCACGCCTCGCTCTCCGGCTACATCGGGGTCGAAGGTGGCACGCATGGCAGCGTCTACGACCTGTTCGGCACCAGCGGCAACGCCATCCCCCTGCCGGTGCGCACGCTGGTGCATGCCACCCAGTGGCATCGACTGAGCGTACTGCCGGCCTCGGCCGCCATGATCACGCTGGATCGCCAGCTGGGCACGCGTGCCGGGCAGGGCCTGGTGTTGTCGCAGGCGCTCGCGGAACTGGCACCCGATTTCGACCATGTATTGCTCGACTGCCCGCCGACCCTGGGCGTGCTGATGGTCAACGCCCTGGCGGCGAGCGATCGCCTGGTGGTGCCTACGCAGACCGAGGCCCTGGCGCTTGCCGGCCTCGAGCGCATGCTGCGCAGCCTGTCGATGATCGAACGCTCGCGCGGCCGGCCGCTGCCGCGCACCATCGTGCCCACTCTCTACGACGCGCGCACCCACGCCTCGCGTGCCTGCCTCGCGCAGTTGCGCGAACAGTACGGCGACAGCGTGAGCGAAGCCGTGATCCCTACCGACACGCAGATTCGCGAGGCCAGCGCGGCGGGTATTCCGCTGGCGTCGTGGCCGGCCGCGAAACGCGGCGGCCTGGCGTATCGGCAGTTACTCGACGAGTTGCGCCTGCCCGCGCGCGAGGCACCCGTCGCCACCAGCACCACCGGCGCGGCAGCGTGATGCGTGCCAAGCAGGACGCCGAACAGGTGGTGGCCGACTACCTGGCCGAACTGCTGACACCGGCCGTCGCGCCGCCGGCCGTTCCCGAAACGCGCGGCGCGGTGGTGGCCATCGAAACCTGGCGCAATGCACCCTCGCAGCCCGTCGGCCCACGTGTGGACGCCCGCTATCTGCTGTGCATCGCGGCTGGCGTGAAGCTGGCCGTGCCGATGGCCGAGGTCAGCCACGTGCTGCCCATTCCGCCGTTGTCGCCGCCGAACACGCCCAATCCGATCTGCCTGGGCCGGTGGCGTCATCCTGGCGGTGAAGCACGGGTGGCCGATCTTGCGGCCATCCTTTCCCCGGACATGGCCGGCGCGCTGGCATCCACCCTGGTGCTGCTCGGCGAGCGCGGCTGGGCGCTGGCCTGCATCGTCGTGGACGAACCGGTGGAACTCCATACGGACGTCATCCAATGGCGCCATGGTGCGACCACCCGGCCGTGGCTGGCCGGCATGTCGCAAGATCCCAAATGCGGCGTGGTGGATACCATCGCGCTGATCGAATGGCTGGAAAAGGAGCTGGATCCGTGACCGACTCACAAGGCAACGGCCAGGGCACCTGGCTGGGTTTCTCGCTCAAGGGCCAACGTTATGCGGTGCCCCTGGCCAGCGTGCGCGAAGTGATCCGCCCGGGCGACATCACGCCGGTGCCCGGCGGGCCGGCGGACGTGCTGGGCATCGTCAACCTGCGTGGCCAGATCGTCCCCGTGCTGGACGGCCGGCGCCGTTTCGGCCTGGACGGCCACGTGGAGCCCGGCGCGGAGGATACCCACCGCGTCATCGTGTTCGACGATAGCGGCAGCATCGTCGGCATGCTCATCGACGTGATCGGCGACATGCTGCAGTTCGATGCCGTCGACGTGGACGTGCCGCCGCCTGGCCGTGCCGACCGGCGCGACGATCCGGTCACCGGCGTCATCACCCGCGACGACGGGTTCATCGCGCTGATCGACGTGGCGCGGCTCTGCCGCAGCTGACGCGAGCGGCGTCAGCTGCGGCGTCGGTAGGCAGCGCCGCCGCGTTGCGCTAACGTGTCCGCGCTCATACCGGGAGCCTTACCGCATGAACCCCATCGTCGGATACGTCCTCGTCGGACTGGCCCTCGTCAACCTGCTGGGCCTGTTGCTGGTGTTTCGCCGGCTGGGTAGGGCGGCCATGACCCCGGCAGCGACGCCCGTGGCCGAGCCGGTGCCGCCACCCACGGCGCCCGCGGACCCCGTGATCGCCCCCGATACGCTCAATACGATGCTGCGGCGGCTGGAAAACCGCCTGGGGGATATCGAAGAGCAGGTGCGCCATGCACCCACGGTCACGCTGGCCTCCGAACCGGGCAGCACCAGCGACCGTTCGCTGGCCCTGGCCCAGCGCCTGGCGCGGCAGGGCGCCACGCCGAAGGACATTGCCGAAACCTGCGGCATCTCCCTTACCGAGGCCGAGCTGCTGCATCGCCTGCACGCGGCGCGCTGACACCCGGCAACGCGGGACGCGGCCCGGTCGGCGCGCGTCCCGACGACCAGGCCGACTATCAGGCGGTAACGTGCCCGGCCGGCGTGGCGGCGAGAATACGCACCGGTACGCCTTTCGCCGCGGGCGTCTTCGACGCCACGTCGTGGTACCACAGCGGCATCAGCGGATTCATCTCGGGGTAGTAACCGCCGACGCAACCGGACGGCAGGTTGAACGGCGTGACCGTCAGCCCGGCCACGGCGCGCGATGCCGCGTCGCCGGCATCTCCGACGAGCGATACGACCTGTCCCGCGTGCAATCCATCGCGGTCGATATCCGCGGGATTCATGAGCAACACCGCGCGTGATCCTTCCAGCCCACGCAAGCGATCGCTGTGCCCGTAGATGGTCGTGTTGAACTGGTCGTTGGAGCGCATCGTGATCAGGTGATAGCGTCCCGGCGCATCGCCGACGCCCACGGCCGACAGCACGGATGGCGTGGTGAAGCGCGCCTTGCCCGTTTCCGTTTTCCAGTCGCGCTCGCGCGCGGGGTTGCCGCGATAGAAGCCGCCAGCGTCGAACATGCGCGCGTTGTAATCCTTGAACTGTTCCGGGTACGTCTGTTCGATCAGGTCGCGGATGAGACCGTAATCTGCCGTCCATGCGTCCCACCGCCACGCGGGGTTCGAGGGCAATGTGGCCTTGGCGATGCCGGCCACGATGGCCACCTCGGAGAGCAGGTGCTCGCTGGCCGGCGTGCGCTTGCCGATGGAGCCGTGGATGTGACTGAAGCTGTCCTCCATCGATACCGACTGGCTTCCGCTGGCCTGCACGTCGTCCTCGGAGCGCGCAAGGCATGGCAACAGGTAAGACGCCTTGCCGTGGACGAGATGGCTGCGATTGAGCTTGGTCGCGATGTAGACCGTGAGCGCTTGGGCGGTCCACGCCGCCTCGACCACGTCGCGATCCGGCACGGCGCGAACGAAGTTGCCACCGAGGCTGATGAAACCGCTCACCGTGCCCGCGATGATGCCCTCGCACGCCTCGACGGTGCCCATGCCCTTGTCGCGTGGCGGTTCGAAGTCGAACTGTTTCGCCAGTACGTCCAGTGGCACCAGCTCGGGCTTCTCCGAGATGCCCACGGTGCGCTGTCCCTGCACGTTGGAATGACCACGTACGGGGCAGATGCCGGCGCCTTCGCGGCCGATGTGTCCGCCCAGCAACAGGAGATTGACCAGCACGCCGATCGACTGCGAACCGTGGACATGCTGGGTCAGCCCCATGCCGTAGACGGCGATCACGCGCTTCGCCGTGGCGTAGACCTCTGCGGCCGCCTCGAGGTCATAGCGTGCCAGGCCCGATTCCCGCTCGATGTCATCCCACGCGGTGGCATGCACCTTGGCGGCGAAGTCGTCGAATTCGCTGGTGTGCTGCGCGATGAAAGCGCGATCGACGATGCCCTCGTCGCCAGCGGCACGCCGCGCCTCGTCGAGCGCGAAGACATGTTTGCATACGCCCATGAGCGCGGCGATGTCACCGCCCGGCCTTACCTGCAGGTACATGTGCGACAACTCGGTCGCATGACCGGTCAGCATCTGCAACGGGTTCTGTGGATTGACGAAACGCACCAGCCCCTGTTCGCGGACGGGGTTGAACGTCACGATCCGGCAACCGCGCTTCACCGCTTCCTGTAACGGATGCAGGAAGCGCGGGCTGTTGGTTCCCGGGTTCTGCCCGAAGTAGAAGATGGCGTCGCAGGTGTCGAAGTCTTCCAGCACGCACGTACCGACCGGCGAGCCGACGACCTGCTTCAGCGAGACCGAGGTGGTCTCGTGGCACATGTTGGAGCTGTCGGGAAGGTTGTTGTTGCCGTAGAAGCGCGCGGTCAGTCCGTACAGGTAGGACTGCTCCAGCGCCGACTTGCCCGAGGCGTAGAAGACGACGGACTTTGGGTCGAGCGTTTTCAACGTGGCGCCGATGCCTTCGAACGCTTCGTTCCACGAGCATGCGACATAGCGATCGGTGTCAGCGTCGTAACGCATCGGCTCGGTCAGGCGCCCCTGCATTTCCAGGTCGAAGTCGGCCCAGTCGAGCAGTTCGGTGACGGTGTGTTCGGCGAAGAAGGCCGGCGTGCAGCGATCGGACGTCAGCTCCCACAGCGTGGACTTGGCGCCGTTCTCGCAAAACTCGAACCGATGGGGTTTCTTCGGCTTGCCCCACGCGCATGAGGTGCACATGAAGCCGTGTGGCTTGTTCTGGTGGAGCAGGGTGTCCATCGACGCGGGCGTGGGCTTTTCGCGCAACAGCACCTGGCTCATGCCCGATACCGATCCCCAGCCGCCGGCAGCGCCTTCGTGCTGGATGCCCTGTTCTTTATCGGATGCCATCGTGGGTCTCCCATGCGGTTACCTGGTCGAGGTAATCACGTGGGCTGTGAGGGGGGTGGGAAGCTATTGGTAAGGATGTTTTGCCTCGGCGTAGGGCTCGCCTTCGGCATCGCGTTTGGCTTTGGAGCCTTGGCGTTTTGGGGCAAGAGCCGGCGGGTAGCCCCCTCGGTGCCACGCCTGCGGCGACCCGGAGGAAAGGCCGCTAGCGCGGCCGTGTATCTGGTT